>CAMYJI010000006.1 GCA_947258545.1 uncultured Ectothiorhodospiraceae bacterium | reverse complement strand
ATCAACCGGCAATCATCAGATAATCGGTCAAATTAATTAATGGAAGTAGAAGGAATTATGCAGCAATCTCAGCAAATACTTTTTCTACAGACTCGTTAGACACATGAATAATACTGTGAAATTGTCAGTATCTCGACAGCTCATAAGGTGGACAGTGCTCAGCGCATTCATCATCTTGGCATTACTCTACCTAAATAGCGCGATTTATAGTGCTTGGGTTTCAGGAGGGCCGCCAAATCCATACCCGTTCGGCTGGTCACGCCGGGCTTTAGGACATCTTGGATTTTCATTGGCTGCTTTATCTTTCGGAATCGGTTTATTTAAAGGTATTCGTACATTTCCACTATCAACGAGAGGATCTGCCGCTTTTATTGTATTAGGGGCAATATTGGTTATTAGTCCCTATATTGGGCATTTTGTATTAATGGATAAATGCCTAGATAGAGGAGAAAGCTGGAACCGTGAAACAATCCAATGTTCCGATGAATAGCAAAACAGCAGGGAAACGGGAACAGGCCACGTTTTCGTGACCCGTATACTTAAGAAGTCCCGGATGACCTACCAAATCAGGTTGAAAAACGTGGTCTGTCCCTGATTTCAATTAGATGTTTATCGTACTACTAAAGTTTTCGGATAATAAAGGTCAAGCCAGTCAATTCATGGAAGGTCACAACGAGTGGATCAAACGCGGTTTTGATGATGGCGTGTTTTTAATAGCCGGTAGCCTCCAACCTAAATTGGGCGGCGGGATTGTAGCGCACAATACGTCGCTAGCAGATCTTCAAATCAGAGTAAGCGGTGATCCGTTTGTGGCTGAAAATGTGGTAAGCGCGGAGATTCTTGAAATTACGCCATCAAAATCCGATGAACGATTACAATTTCTACTTGATTAAATAAATTCATTCATCTCAGAGAAAAAGAAGAAACAAAATAGCTCGAATGTGAATACGAGAAAGTTCAGTAGGATGCATCTAACAAGCTGCTCCAAACCTGGGCCTGGGTATTGTCGCTATGTGTACGCTAATTCTTGCACAAGCCCCGGGAAGAGGCCTTAACGTGGTATATCTGACCAGACAGATATCTTATTTAACATAATATACATTATACGAACTTAATATGATCCAGCCCGATGGTACTTTCTAGTAACTTCCAATCCAGCCAGGTTCAGATGTCCCGTCATTACGGATCGTTTATTCACATACCCCTTCCAATCTTTTCTGCCGATACTTCCTTATCTATCCGAACCAACTTTAATAAATCCAATTTATAAAAACAGCGTCTTTTATAGTTTTAGGCTAAATGGTTTTAGGCTAAATGGCCCAACTTGTTCTCACAGGATACTTAGCTACAAAGAGTCAGGGGCGGAAGACAGCAGGCTTCCGCCCCTGGTTGGTTGCATGAAATGTCTTAGAGAGCGGGTTCGCAAAGCATAATCTCATTACACTCTACTATCATCGTGCCCGTGCCGTCATCAACAAGCTCACATTCTTCACCTGGCCCGAGATCCACGTACGTCTCTGAATCACCATGATTAGCCACATGCTTATCCACAGCCTTTGCAATTTCTTTTCCAGCAATGGTGATGACAAAGGAAATATCATCCTCCACCATAGTTTCCGAATTATAGGTGGAGCCATTGTGGCATATGCTGGCCTTGGCCTTGTGGTCCTTGGCTAGCACAGAGCCCGCAGATCCCAACATAACTACAGCGCATAAAGCTACAATAAGTTTATTCATCATGTGTATATCTCCAGTATAAAAAAGTAACCAAAAAACGCGTATATCGCCCGTCTACTGCGCAGGTCGATTGGTACAGGCTAAGGGAAAATCTCGTCGACTGATGTGATCTCAGTCTCATCATCCTTGTCTTAAAGTTTTTTAGAATTGCTTCCAGACATTCAGCTTTTACTTCTAATGTGCTTCTGAAGTCGATAGCAAACCCAAAAAAAGTAGATGGTATAAAGCATATAACTATATGTTATTATTGCTGTAATTCTGATATTTTAAACAACCGTTGTATACGCTATACAAACGAATAGATACGCCGACCCATGTTACCGTCGCAGTGCCCTGAAGCCCTTCCAGTAACGATACGGCCCCGTTTTGTGAAACAGCAATGGCTCATAATGGCGTTTGCCACACTGTTTGCTACCCAGCCTGTCCGGGCAGACACCTTCGTGCTGCCGCCCGCCGATGTCGACGTGGTGGGACAACTGCAGCACATCACGGCGCACCGCGATGAAACCTTGCTGGACCTGGCGCGCGACTTCGATCTCGGTCAACAGGAAATCCTGCTGGCCAATTCCGAGGTGGACCGCTGGTTGCCGAAGGAAAACTCGGTGGTCGTCCTGCCGCGCCGTTTCATTATTCCCAGGGCCGAACGCCGTGGCCTGATACTCAACCTGCCGGAGATGCGCCTGTATTACTTCCCGGACCTGGTCGAGACCCAACCTGCCGTGATGATCACCCATCCGGTGAGTGTCGGCCGGATGGACTGGGAGACCCCGCTGGGCACCACCACCATCGCCAGCAAGCAAAAGGATCCCTCCTGGCGTCCTCCCCAGTCACTCAAGGATGAGGCCCTGGCGGATGGCGACGTGCTCCCCGATGTCGTCCCCGCCGGGCCGGACAACCCGCTGGGACGCTATGCCATGCGGCTGGGACTGCCCGGGTACCTGATTCACAGCACCAACAAGCCCTACGGTGTCGGGATGCGGGTCACCCACGGTTGCGTACGCATGTATCCCGAGGACATCGAGACGCTGTTCGACAAGATACCCGTGGGGACACCGGTGCAGATCGTGAATCAGCCGGTCAAGGTGGGCTGGCTGGCCGGGGCCCTGTTCCTCGAGGTGCACCCGTACATGGATGAGGACCGGGACAAATACAGCGACTTTATGCAAATGGTGCTCAATGTGATTGCCGACGCCATCGCCGAATCCGGAACGGACCACCGAGTTGCACTCAGTGGCCGCGCCATCCGTGTTGCCATTGAAGAACAGAACGGTATCCCGGTGCTGATCTCACGATAGCAAGCATGCAAAAAAAAAGGCCCCGCCGGGGCCTTGTCACTGTTACGTATCGGGACGTCCCCGCCTCTCTCGGTACATGGAAAACTCGCACCGGCAGGCGGGAGGCGAGCTTACTATTTATACATCGCCTTCTTGAACATGCGGTCGATCTTGGTGTCGGTTTCCTGCGATAGGCTCATGGCCGAGTTGGCGGTATTGTTCGCCTGCTCCGCCATGGACCTGGCCTCGGCCGCAGCGCGGGATGCAGCGGCGGCCTCCGCCTTGGCAGCCGCGGCGTCCGCACTGGCCTGGTCGATCTGGCTTTTCAGGCTGGCGAGCTCACCAGTCGAGGCACAGCCACTGACACCGGTATAGATTGCCGCCACTGCGGCCAGGGCCAGCAGGCGACGTGTTTGAGTCATCTTGGTTTCCATCATTACCTTCCTCCGTAGCAGGTGATCCATTGACTGATTTAGCACGACGCAATGCTACCTGATTCAGCGGCCGGCAGGGAACAGAAATTACCGCGGTTTCAGGACTAGCGTATCTCGACTGGTGTCCCGATGCGTACCCAGCGGTTCAGGCGGTCGATCTGTGCATTGCTGAGGGCGACACAGCCATTGGTCCAGTTGAATTGTTCATGCAACTGCGGGTCCCCTGCCCCGATCCCGTGGATGCCGATATAACCGCCCAGCGCGGTAGTCTGCGGCGGGGTCTCGCCTGCCCGGGAGGCGCGCCGTATTGCGCGCCACTGGTCATCGCTGATGGCTCCTTCCTCCAGGGCGCGGCTGGCCGCCTCGAGGTCGGGGTAGTCAAGCCCCATGAAACGGTGATAGCGGGTGTCCGTGGTAATGCGCCGGATGGAGAACCGGCCCAGCGGGGTCATGTTGTCTCCCATACGCTTGAACCAGGTCGTGCCATAGCGGCCGATGGCGATGTCCTCGAAGCGGTCCACCACCCTCCCCCCCTGCAGCACACTCAGGCTCCGGCTATCGGTGTCCACCAGCACCCGGATTTCTTCGTCAGCCAGCACCGGGACTGCCAGCAGCCACAGTAACTGGACGACTGCGGCGATAAACCAACCCGGTTGCCTGTATTTAATAATTTCCATGATGTGCGAACACTGCCCGCGCAGTGGTATAACAGACGTGACATTATATAACCAGCAATCAGAACAGTTAAGAAGCCTTACAGTAAGGGATAAACGCGTCATGTTCGAGTCCGAATTCTGCCTGGATGAGTCGATCATCCATCTCAATCATGCGGCCGTTGCCCCATGGCCCCGCTGCACGGTCGCAGCCGTCAAGGCGTTTGCCGATGAGAATGCGTCGCTGGGTTCCCGGCACTACCTGGACTGGGTAAACACCGAGCAGGGTCTGAAGGAACTGCTGCAGCAGCTCATCAATGCACGCTCCCCCGACGAAATCGCCCTGTTGAAAAACACCTCCGAGGCCCTCTCCACGGTCGCCTACGGCCTGCCCTGGCAGCGTGGCGAGAATGTCGTGATCACCGGCCAGGAATTCCCCTCCAACCGGATCGTCTGGGAATCACTCGGTAAATACGGCGTCGAGACCCGCCCTGCCGACCTGGACCGGGGGGATTCGCCCGAGGCGGCCGTCCTGGCCTGCATCGATAAGCACACCCGCCTGGTCGCCGTCAGTTCGGTTCAGTACGGGACTGGACTGAGACTCGATCTGGAACGCATCGGTGCCCGCTGCCATGAGCGCGGCATCCTGTTCTGCGTGGACGCTATCCAGAGTCTCGGGGCGATCGATTTTGACGTACAGGCCTGCCAGGCGGACTTCGTCATGGCCGACGCCCACAAGTGGATGCTGGGACCGGAAGGCATCTCCCCGTTCTTTTGCCGCAGCGAAGTGATAGAGCGGCTGGACCTGAAGCAATACGGCTGGCACATGGTCGCGGACCCGGGCAACTTTGATCGCCGCGACTGGGAAGTTGCTGCCAGCGCCCGGCGCTTCGAGTGCGGCAGCCCCAACATGACCGGTGTGCATGCCTTGCATGCCAGCCTGTCACTGATTCACGGGGTCGGCATGCCAACGATCGAAAAACTGGTCATGGAAAACAGCGCCTACCTGATCGAACAGTTGAACCAACGCGACGGCTATCGATTGATCACTCCACAGGAGGCCGCCCGGCACGCAGGTATCGTCAACTTCGCGCCTCTGAATGACACGCCTGAAGCACTCTATGCACGACTGGTTGAATGCAACGTGCTGTGCGCCGTGCGTGCCGGCGGCGTGCGTTTCTCACCGCACTTCTATACGCCCCGGGAGAAACTCGACCAGGCCCTGGGCCTGCTGGACGACTGGAAAGGCGCAATAAATAACACAGCGTACAAACCCGGTCACGACAATTGAAACCCGGATATGTTAAAGATGTCTATTATGTGGCTGCCTGCAATCATTAATCCGCCGCTGCGAAAAGACGCAACGGCAGGCATATCAACAAGTGTGATACTTTAAGTCAACTGAGAAAGGACTGCTGACATGGTCACCGTGATCGAGATACTTGTTGCCCTGATCGTCATCGGATTTCTGATGGCACGCCAGGCCTCGCGTTACCTGTGGGTCGGCCTGTTGGGTGCCGGGCTCGTCTTCTGGAGCCTGTTCCATACGCCACCCATCTGGGCGCTGCTGGTCGCCTGGCTGGTCTTTATCCCGATTGCCGCCCTGTTGACCCTGCCCGCCCTGCGTCTGCGCCTGGTCAGCGCTCCCCTGCTGTCATTGTTCACCAAACTCATGCCAGCCATGTCGGACACAGAACGCGAGGCCCTGGAGGCCGGCACCGTGTGGTGGGAGGCGGAGATCTTCAGCGGGCAGCCGGACTGGCATCGCCTGCTCGGCTTCCCCGCCCCGCAACTCTCAGGGGAAGAGCAGGCCTTTATCGACGGGCCGGTGAAAGAACTCTGCGCCATGATCAACGACTGGGAGATCACCGAGGAATTGCGCGACCTGAACGAGGGGACCTGGGAGTTCATGAAGCGCCAGGGCTTCTTCGGCATGATAATTCCGAAGCAGTACGGCGGCCTGGAATTCTCCGCCAACGCCCATTCCGTCGTGGTGATGAAGATTGCCAGTGTCAGCATCTCCGCCGGAGTGACCGTGATGGTGCCGAACTCCCTTGGCCCGGCCAAGCTGCTGCTCACCTACGGCACCGATGAACAGAAGGACCATTATCTGCCCCGCCTTGCCAATGGCACAGAGATCCCGTGTTTCGCCCTGACCGGGCCGGAGGCCGGCAGCGACGCCGCCTCCATGCCCGATAACGGTGTCGTCTGCCGCCAGGCATTCAACGGCGAGCCGGATGTCCTGGGTATCCGCCTGAACTGGGAGAAACGCTACATCACCCTCGGTCCGGTGGCGACACTGCTGGGCCTTGCCTTTCGCCTGTATGATCCCGACCACCTGCTGAGCGAAGAAGAAGACATCGGCATTACGCTGGCACTGATCCCGACGGATACACAGGGCATCGAGATCGGCAAGCGGCATTTCCCCATGAATCAGTCCTTCATGAACGGGCCAAACCGCGGCAGGGATGTGTTCATTCCGATGGACTGGGTGATCGGCGACCAGGAATACGTCGGCCAGGGCTGGCGGATGCTGATGAACTGCCTGTCCGACGGCCGCGCCATCTCCCTGCCCGCCTTGAGCACGGCCTCCGGCCAGAAGATGAGCCGCGCGATCGGCGCCTATGCAGCCGTGAGAAAACAGTTCAAGGTGCCCATAGGCAAGTTCGAGGGGATCAGCGAGGTGCTGGCACGTATTGCCGGCAATACCTACATCATGAATGCCGCACGCGGCTTCACCACCGCCGCCATCGATTCCGGCGAAGACCCCTCCGTGGCCTCGGCCATCGTCAAGTACCAGCTGACCGAACGCATGCGCATGGTCGTGAATGACGCCATGGATATACTGGGCGGGCGCGGCATCAGCATGGGCCCGCGAAACTTCGTGGCGCGTGCCTACCAGGCCTTGCCGATCGGAATCACCGTCGAGGGCGCCAATATTCTCACTCGCAACCTCATCATCTTCGGCCAGGGGGCGATCCGCTGCCACCCCTTCCTGTTCAAGGAAATGGAGGCGACCGCCGGGCGAGACGTCGTGGCCTTCGATGACGCCCTGTTCGGGCACGGCAGCCTGGCAATGAGTAATATCACGCGCTGCCTGTTCCACGGCATAAGTAATGGCCGCCTGCTGGGATCGCCGCAGCATGGCCGCCGCGGCCACTACTACCGGCAGTTCACGCGCATGAGTCTAGCCTTTGCCGTCACCACCGAGATGACGCTGCTATCACTGGGCGGCGGACTGAAACGCAAGGAATCGCTCTCCGGGCGCCTCGGTGATGTCCTGAGCGACCTCTACCTGGGCAGTGCGGTACTCAAACATCACTATGACAACGGTTCACCGGATAATGAATTGCCGCTGCTGGAATGGGCCTGTGATTCCCTGCTCTACAACATCCAGGTACGTCTCAACGAGGTATTGAATAACTTTCCCAACCGTTTCATCGCCGCGCTGACGCGTACCCTGACGTTCCCGGCCGGCAAGACCTACCGGCGTCCGAGTGATGCACTCAGTCACCAGGTCGCAGACCTCATCCTGAGCCCGTCCCCGCTGCGTGACCGCCTGACCGAAGGTGTGTATATTCCGGCTGATAAAAACCAGCCACTTGGGCAGCTTGATGATGCGCTGATACTGAACACGGCAGCCGAGCCGGCATTACGAAAACTGCGCGAGGCAATGCGTGCCGGCACCCTGCCCAAGGGCGACCCGGAGGATTACATCGACGCCGGTCTGGAAGCCGGTGTCATCACGGAACATGAAGCGGCCGGTATCCATGCCGCCATCGCGGCGCGCACGGAGGTGATCCAGGTCGATGACTTTGCGCCGGGATACCTGGCCAGGGAGCGCTAGTAATGGGGGCACAACAAGTCGGATGGGGTGGCCGGCCGGTCCTGGTCGTTGATGGCAGCCGTACACCGTTCCTCAAGGCCCGCGGGAAACCCGGTGCCTTTGCCGCGGCCAACCTCGCGGTCGACGCGGCACGTCCCTTGCTGGCACGCCAGCCCTTCGCCCCTACCGACCTGGACGAGGTCATCCTCGGTTGCGTCATGCCCGGACCCGACGAAGCGAACATCGGCCGGGTTTCCGCCCTGCGGCTGGGTTGCGGTGAACGCGTACCGGCCTGGACGGTGCAGCGCAATTGCGCCTCCGGCCTGCAGTCCATCGATAGCGCCGCGCAGAACATCGCCAGCGGTCGATCCGGACTGGTGCTGGCCGGCGGTGTGGAGTGCATGAGCCATGCACCCATCCTGCTCGGCAGCGCCATGGTCAACTGGCTGGCCGGCTGGAACCGCGCACGCAGCGTCGGGGCCCGTCTCAAGGCCCTGGCCGGGCTCAAGCCCGCCTACCTGAGGCCGGTCATCGCCCTGCTGCGCGGCCTGACCGATCCAGTGGTGGGACTCTCCATGGGACAGACGGCCGAGATCCTCGCACACCGCTTCGGGATCTCCCGGGATCAAATGGATGCCTTCGCCCTGCGCAGCCACCAGCGCCTGGACGCCGGGCACCGGGCCGGCCACCTCGACGAGATCGAGGTGATCTACGACAGCCGCGGCAAGTACTACGATCACGACGACGGGGTGCGCGCCGACTCCAGCCTGGAACAGCTGGCAAAACTCAAACCCGTATTCGACCGCCCGGACGGCAACGTGACCGCGGGCAACAGTGCCCAGGTCACCGACGGCGCGGCCTGGCTGCTGCTCGCCTCGGAGGACACGGTGGCGCATTACGACCTGCCGGTGCTTGGCCGGCTCATCGACAGCCAGTGGGCCGGACTGGACCCCGCCCAGATGGGGCTTGGGCCGGCGTATGCCATGGCACCGATACTGATGCGCCAGGGCCTCGACAGCCCGGACATCGACTACTGGGAGATCAACGAGGCCTTCGCCGCCCAGGTACTGGCCTGTCTCGCCGCCTGGCAGGATGCCGATTTCTGCCGCACCGAACTCGAACGCGACACCCCGTTCACCCCCATCGATGAAGCACGCCTGAACGTGGACGGCGGCGGCGTCAGCATCGGCCACCCGGTTGGTGCCAGCGGGGCGCGCATCGTGCTGCACCTGTTACGCGTACTGGAACGCGAAAACGCACACCGCGGCATGGCCAGTCTGTGCATCGGCGGTGGCCAGGGTGGCGCGTTGCTGGTTGAAAGGACTACGGGGTGAGCGCGATGAGTGATACCGGCACACATTTCCGGACGGAGACCGACAGCGACAATATCGTCTGGCTGCACTTTGACAAGGCCGGCAGCGGGACCAACACCTTCAGTACCGAGGCGCTGCATGAACTCGACCAGCAGCTCCAGTCGATCGCCGCCCGCTGTCCCCGCGGCCTGGTCTTTCTTTCCGACAAACCCAACGGTTTCATCGCCGGGGCCGATATCGAGTCGTTTACCCGCATCGAGACCGAGGCGCAGGCACTCGACTTTCTGCAGCTCGGCCAGTCGGTGTTCAACCGGCTGGCCACCTTCACCGTGCCGACCGTTGCCCTGATCCACGGCTTCTGCCTCGGCGGTGGCACCGAGCTGGCGCTGGCCTGCCGTTACCGGGTAGCGCGCGATGATCCCGGCACCCGCCTGGGGCTGCCGGAGGTGCGCCTCGGCATCCACCCCGGCTGGGGCGGCAGTGCACGCCTGACGCCGCTGGTCGGCGGCCTCAAGGCCATGGACCTGATGCTCACCGGCCGCACCCTGGCCGGCCGCCAGGCAAAACGCATCGGCCTGGTGGACCGGGTGGTCCCTGAGCGTCACCTGCGCACGGCCGCGCGCCGGCTGATTCTCGAGGCACCGGCAGCGGCCCGGCCCGGCTTGATCGACCGGCTCAGTAACAGCTCCATCGCCCGCCCGCTGCTGGCCGAGGTCATGCGCAGGCAGGTGGCCAAACGCGCCCCGCGAGCGCACTACCCCGCCCCCTACGCGCTGATCGATATCTGGCGCAACCACGCCAACGACACCGGTGCCATGCTCGAGGCGGAGGCGCAGTCCGTTGCCCGCCTGATCAACGACCCGACCGCCCGCAACCTGATCCATGTCTTTTTTCTGCAGGAACAGCTCAAGGGGCTGGGACGTGACAGCGACTACAAACCGAAATTTGTCCATGTGGTCGGTGCCGGCACCATGGGTGGTGATATCGCCTCCTGGTGCGCCCTGCGCGGCTTCCAGGTCTCCCTCCAGGACCAGGCACCGGAGCGTATTGCACCCGCCATGCAGCGCGCCCATGCGCTGTTCAAGCGCAAGCTGAAAAAACCGCGCGAGATCCAGGCGGCGATGGACCGCCTGCTGCCCGACCACAAGGGCATTGGAGTGGCCCGTGCCGACATCGTCATCGAGGCCATCTTCGAGGATGCCGAGGTCAAGCGCGGTCTGTACCGCGAACTCGAACCGCGCATGAAGAACGATGCCATCCTGGCGACCAACACCTCGAGCATCCCGCTGGAGGAGCTCGCCGAGTCCCTGTCCCGGCCCGGGCAGCTGGTCGGTCTGCACTTCTTCAACCCGGTGGCCAAGATGCAGCTGGTGGAGGTGGTGAACGGTGCCTCTACGGCGGCGGAGGTCTCGGCCAGGGCCCTGGCCTTCACTCGCCAGATCGACCGCCTCCCCCTGCCGGTGACCAGCACCCCCGGCTTCATGGTCAACCGCATCCTGATGCCCTACCTCATGGAGGCGGTCACACTGGAATCCGAGGGCGTGGCGGCCAACCTCATCGACCAGGCCGCAACCGACTTCGGCATGCCCATGGGCCCGGTGGAACTGGCGGACACCGTAGGCCTGGACATCTGCCTGCACGTCGCCCAGGTACTGGCATCCCACTTCAATGCGAAAATACCGGAGCGCCTGCAACAGCTGGTGGCCGATGGCCGGCTCGGGCGCAAGTCCGGTCGCGGTTTCTATGAATACCGCAAGGGCAAGGCGGTCAAGCCGAAGATCTCGGGCTCGGATGCGCAACTGGAAGAGATCAGCGACCGGCTCATGCTGCGCCTGCTGAACGAGGCCGTGAGTTGCGTGCGTGAACAGGTCGTCGGGAGCGACGACCTGCTGGATGCCGGCATGATCTTCGGCACCGGTTTTGCCCCCTTCCGCGGGGGGCCAATGCACTACATCCGGTCCACAGGTCCAGCCGCATTGCAGGCACGGTTGCAGCAATTCACCAGCCGCTACGGTGAGCGCTACACCGCGGACCCGGGCTGGGAATCCTTATTCAACGCACAGGGGGATTAAATGGCCGAGGTGATGACGGACAAAATACCGGCTAACGTGGCCGGGACGCTGGCAGGGCTGTTTCGCGAACGCGTCAGCCGGACACCGGACACCGTGGCCTACCGTCAATATGACGAGGCCAGCGGCCAATGGAATGATTCCACCTGGGCCGACATGGCCGCCGAGGTCGCGCGCTGGCAGTCCGCCCTGGAAAGCGAGGACCTGCAACCGGGCGACCGGGTCGCCATCCTGCTGCGCAATTGCAAGGAATGGGTGATCTTTGACCAGGCGGCACTGGGATCCGGTCTGGTGGTCGTTCCCCTGTACACCGATGACCGCGCCGAGAACTGCGCCTACATACTCAATAATGCCGGCGTCAAACTGCTGATGTTGCAAGGTGCGGAACAATTTGAACGGCTGCTGCCGGTGCGCGACCAGCTCACCACGCTGGACCGCATCGTCACCCTGGAACCGGTCACGGCACCCGAGGGCGAGACCCGGGTGCGCAGCGTAGCGGACTGGCTGCCGGAAACCGCCAACGGTCTGCGCAGCACCGCTGGCGAACCCGATGACCTGGCGACCATCGTCTACACCTCGGGCACCACCGGACGCCCCAAGGGCGTCATGCTCAGTCACCGCAACATCCTGGTCAATGCCGACCGTGCCCTGGAAGTCGAACACGTCCACCTGGGTGACATCTTTCTTTCCTTCCTGCCCCTGTCCCATACCTTCGAGCGCACCGTCGGCTACTACATCCCAGTGATGGTCGGTGCCACCGTCGCCTATGCGCGTTCCATCCCCGAGCTGGGCGAAGACCTGCTAAACATCAAACCCACCATCCTGGTCTCCGTGCCGCGCATCTACGAGCGCGTCTACAACAAGATCCAGGCCGGTCTGGCCGAGAAATCACCGCTGGCCACCAGGCTGTTCAACCTGGCCGTCGCAACCGGCTGGAAACGCTTCCTGTACCGCCAGGGACGAGGCGGCTGGCATCCGGTCCTACTATTGTGGCCGCTGCTCAACAAGCTGGTGGCCGCCAAGATCATGGCCAAGCTGGGGGGCCGGATGCGCATGGCCATCTCCGGTGGCGCACCCTTACCGACGCCGATTGCCAGGGTGTTCATCGCCCTCGGGCTCAACCTGGTCCAGGGCTACGGCCTGACCGAAACCAGCCCGATCATCAGCGCCAATCCGGAGGACAACAATGACCCGGCCAGTGTCGGCATACCGCTTCCGGGTGTCGAGGTGCAGGTGGGCGACAACGAGGAACTGCTGACGCGCAGCCCCTGTGTGATGCTGGGCTACTGGGACAATCCCGAGGCCACCCGCGACATGATCGATGACGCAGGCTGGCTGCATACCGGCGACAAGGCCCGCATAGAGAACAACCATATTTACATCACCGGGCGCCTGAAAGAGATCATCGTCCTGGCGAATGGCGAGAAGGTACCGCCCGCGGACATGGAGATGGCCATTGTGCTCGACCCCCTGTTCGAACAGGTCATGATTACCGGTGAAAGCCGCCCCTACCTCACCGCGGTCATTGTCCTCAACCCGGAACAGTGGGAAATATTTGCCCGCGGCCTAGGCCTGGATCCCGCGGACCCGGCCGCGCTTGCCAGCGAATCCGTTGAACAGGCGGTGCGCGAAAAGCTGTCCGGATGGCTGTCTGAATTTCCCGGCTATGCCCAGGTGCACCGCGTGACCTGCACCTTGGAACCCTGGACCATCGAAAACAACATGATCACCCCGACGCTCAAGCTGAAGCGTAAACTCATCCTGGAGCACTTCTCAGCCGCCGTTGAGAACATGTACGAAGGACACTAGGTCCCGTA
Source organism: uncultured Ectothiorhodospiraceae bacterium (assembly GCA_947258545.1). Classification (GTDB taxonomy): domain Bacteria; phylum Pseudomonadota; class Gammaproteobacteria; order UBA9214; family UBA9214; genus CAMYJZ01. Next base: position 76,819 of record CAMYJI010000006.1, on the reverse strand, counting down.
TGTCTGAAGATTTCGAACTCCCGGATGACCGACACCTCGCCATCCGGGTGATGGCCGCGCCGGCGGACGCCAATGCCGATGGCGACATCTTCGGCGGCTGGATCATGTCCCAGGTGGATATCGCCGGCAGCATCATCGCGCGCCGCCGGGCACAGGGCCGCATCGTCACCGTGGCGGTCAATGCCTTCCAGTTCAGGCACCCCGCCTTTGTCGGCGACCTGATCAGCTGCTATGCACAGGTGACACGCATCGGCACCACGTCGCTCACGGTCAACGTCAAGGCCTATGCCGAACGCTATCGGAATCATCAGGAGATCGTCCACCTCACCGAGGCCGACCTCACCTACGTGGCCGTCGACGATCAGCGCCGGCCGCGACCTGTACCGAAAGATGAAAGTCGGTAGGTTGGGCAAAGGAGCGACCGCGATGTGCAACAATATAGCGGTTCCGGCAGTTGGGCACGCTACGCTTTGCCCAACCTACACAATAAGATATACCTGTAGGAGCGCCTCGCAGGCGCGATCTTTTACCCATAAAACCATCGCGCCTGCGAGGCGCTCCTACAGTTCTCCGTTTAAAACGGTATTGGGGGATTGAACAGCGCCTTGAAATTCTCTGTTGTAGCTGCAGCGATGCTTTCAAGCGTCTCATTGCGCAGCTCGGCGATATGTTCGGCCACATGGCGCACATAGGCGGGCTGGTTCGGCTTGCCGCGGTGCGGCACCGGTGCCAGGTAGGGACAGTCGGTCTCCACCAGCATCCGGTCGAGCGGCATCCGCTGCGCGATATCCTTTAATTCTTTGGCGCTGTTGAAGGTCACGATGCCGGAGAAGGAGATAAAGAAGTCCATATCGATGGCACGCTGCGCCATGTCCCAGTCACCGGTGAAGCAGTGCATCACGCCGCGCGCCGCGCTGGCGCCCTCCTCCTCCATGATCTTCAGGGTGTCTTCCTTGGCATCGCGTGAATGGATGATCAGCGGCTTGCCGCACTGTTTTGCCGCCGCGATGTGGTTGCGGAAGCGCTGCCGCTGCCAGTCGAGGTCGCCCTCGCTGCGAAAGTAATCCAGGCCCGTCTCGCCGATCGCGACGACCCTGGGATGGGCGGCCAACTCGACCAGTTCACCGGGACCCGGCTCCTTTCCGCCCTGCTCGTTCGGGTGCACCCCGACCGATACGGTGACCTCATCACGGCCCTCCACCAGCGACAGCATGTTCGGGTAGTCTTCCAGGTTGATGGAGACGCACAGCATGTGACCAACGCCCTGCTCGCGCGCAGATGCCAGCACCCCCTCGACCCCGTCCTCAAAGGACTGCAGGTCCAGCATATCAATGTGGCAATGTGAATCGACCAGCATGCGGTTTACCTCTTCAGGACAAGAGGTGAATAATAATTGGTTTTTTGATTACCGCAAACGCGGCGTTTACATGGTGTGGGTCGGGCGCTCGGAATCGAGTGCGCCGGCAAGCAAGCCTTCGATCTTGTTGCGGGCGGCGCCATCGTCCTGGTCGCTGAACTGGACACCGATCCCGGCAGCACGGTTGCCTTGCGCCCCGATGGGTGTGATCCAGACCACCTTGCCTGCGACCGGAATCTTCTCGGGATCCTCCATCAGCGTGAGCAACATGAAGACCTCGTCGCCGAGGTTGTAGGTCTTTTTCGTGGGGATGAACAGGCCACCGCCATTGATAAATGGCATATAGGCCGCATACAAGGCGCTCTTGTCCTTGATGGTGAGGGATAGTATCCCCTGACGTGGTGCGGCTCCCTGTGTCATAACTGTATTACCCCTTCCTGTTCAACAACATTCCCTAGGATGTTCGTGCTGGCCATGCGAGCAGGATGTCTTCGGTCATCAACTGGCGATTGATACCGCTGCCTGCCATTTGTAGCGCCCGGTTCACACTGTCCAGCTGGCCGAACATTACCCTGCAATCCATTTGCAGTGCAAGTGCCTGGAGTCCCTCGGCCAGGTCAATCCCGTGAATGCCACGGGAATCCCCGGTGAGCCGGATCCTCAGCAGGTCCATCAGCCATTCCCGCAGCCAGCGCAGACCCGTCAGGTCCTCGTCCTTGCTCCAGCTTGCCGCCACTGCAATCGGGTCCTGCCTGCCCTGGTAAATCCCGACCAGGGCCTGGAAACGCCGGGCCCTTTCCTCCAGGGCATTACCCTGTGCCAGCTGCAAGGCCCTCAACGGGGCCTGGTTGGCGAGGCTGAGGTAGACATCCAGCTGGTCGGTATCGACCTGCTGTTTCAGCCACGCCACTGCCATGTTCTGTTCGGGTACCGGAATCCGGACCTGCTGGCAGCGGCTGCGAACCGTGGCCGGCAGTCGGCCCGGATTGGCGCTGACCAGTACCAATACTGTGTTATCGGTCGGTTCCTCCAGGGTCTTTAGCAGGCTGTTGGCGGCATTGATGTTCATGGAATCCGCCGGATCCAGGATGGCGACCTTGAACCCGCCCCCGTGACTGCTCATGGCAAGGTCCTCGGAGAGTCTCCGGACCTGATCGACCTTGATGGCGCTGCCGTCCTTCTCCGGGGAGACGGTGTAGAAATCCGGGTGATTGCCGGCCGCGAACAGGTTGCAGCCGGTGCACCTGCGACAGGCCGCAGCACCCTTCACAGGGGTCTCGCACAACAGGAAGCGCGCCAGTTCATCGGCGAAGGCCGCCTTCCCCAGCCCGGATTGTCCGCTGATCAGCAGGGCATGCGGGAAACGCCGTTGCCGGGCGGCCGCGGCCAGTCGCTCCCAGGGCGGGATCAGCCACGGATGGTTTTCAATAACAGTCATGATTATACAGTGAGTTAAATATCCTTTTATTACCAATCGGGTGAATATTGCAACCCGCTGTTGTCAAGCAGCAAACCCGATCACGTACTTCCCTGATGACCGCTGGCAGGCTCACCTGTGGGTAGCATGGCCGTATTATCTCAGAACCCTGGCAGGAATAAAAAAACCCCGGCCACGCAACGCGGGCCGGGGTCATGGACTTCTTCTCAGCTTGCTGTGTGCTTAGAAAATAACCAGCACCTGGGCTGTCAACTGATCGTCAATCCCGTGAACGATATCTTCCGGTGTACCACCCGCACCGTGGGCATGGATATCACGGAATTCATAGTTGAGGGTGAAACGGCTCTTCTTGTTGAAGAAGTACTGGGCACCGATCGTCCAGCGTTCAAAATTGCGCTCGATCCCGGCGGACCCTTCCGTCCCGCGATCCAGCTCGTCATAGCGGATGTCGAGCTCGAGGTTCGGCAGCACCTTGTACCCGAAGTCCAGGTACCAGCCTTGTGCCTCGTTATCGGTGAGCGTGTTGAAGGTCGCAATTTCGCCTGCTCTTGGAGTAAATTTCGCGACGGCACCCCCTACGGCACCGCCATCGCTGCCGTTTGAAATCATGCCATCGGCTTCGATATATTCACCGTAGAGTCGGAATTTATTCCAGCGCAGCGTACCACCCACACCCCAGCGTTCCCGATCGAACTCCTTTACACCCCAGCCAGATGGATCGCCGCTGCTGTCAAAAATGCTGCGCTTGCCATCCTGTAACCAGGCATAGACCTTCCAGTCCTGGCGGCGTGGTCCCTTGCCTCCAAAGACCTGTCCGGCGGACAAATAGTAGTAGAGCTCACGGTTGTCATCATTGTCTCCGCGGGCGATACCGTTGCCATTACCCACCATGAGGGCATAGCTGACCTCCCAGGGATACTTGCCCAGGCCGTCCTTGATCTTGAAGGTATTGAACAGCTGCACGCCGATATCACGGTAGGCGCCGACCGACCCGTTCAGCCCATTACCACCCTCGCATAAGTCTGCATAGATCTGCTCATTAACAGAAGCTGCCGATAGGGCGCCAAGGTTACACCTCGCCACACCATCCGTATCCCGGAACCGTTCCAGCAGCAGTTGGTCGGCCGCAATTGAGAAATTGTTGTAGTTGTGGACATGAATGGCCTGCAGACCGTCCTCGGAACCAGGAGTCTTGAACTGGCCGAAGCGCAGCCGCGTAAATTTCTTCAAGTGGTTCAAGGTAACACTGGCATCCGTCACCTTGACGCTGCCACCGCCACTTGTTGTGATTCCATTGTTACCCATTTCAGCCAGCAGGAAATAGTTCACATTGCTGTCCAGCGGAAAACCGGTACCCCGTACGCCAAGTCGTGCCCGCCGGATGTGGAAACCCGATTCGCTGTCATTATCCGGTCTGACGACATTGAAGATGGCGTTTTCATCCTTCCACGGACCGGCCACGACTTTCGAGCCGTCCATATCCGTGTACTGGGGCTGCACAAAACCCCAGATCTTGGCCCGTGCCGCGGCACCCGCCGGCTCGGTGCCCTGCAGCATCAGCCAGTCGGCGGCATGCGTGGTCGCGCCCGCTAACAACCCCCCTGCACAGACAACCGCCAGGGTTGCCCGCTTGAATGCTTTATTCCTCATGGAATTTCCTCCAGTGATCAGTAATGATGAAATCATGATCTCACGGCCTGTGTGCATATCCCCTCCCTGCACCCAGACCCGGATCTTATGTATATTTCAGACAGACGCCTCGGTCAGGGCTTGACCAGGGTATATCCCTGCCCGGTGAGTTCCAGGATCCGGACCACACCCGCCCCGACCCGGACTGCATTCGAGTTGATTGCCGGTTCATGTCCCAGGGCCTTGGTCATTTTAGTGAGCGTATTGCCACAGGCGGCAAAGCGCACGCCCTCGGCACTCAGGCCGCCAATCCGTCCCTTGTTGACGTTATCGTCAAACATCAGGCGAACCCCGGGGCCGAAGGCAACGATCTCCACGTCGACTTTATCGGTGCCGTAAGCCTTGAGCAGATTGCTGGCCACGTTAAGGACCAGGGTCTGTTTGGTGGGATCGTTGTCGCTGATTTGCAGCACGACCTTGTTCTCGGCAAAGGGTTTCTCATCCGCCGCCTGTGTTGTTGATACCGTTAGCGCTGATGTCAGTGCAAGACCGGTGAAGGCGGCCAGAATCCAGGCCTGTACTCTCTTGGGTGTACGCATTACGCTCCTCCTGCAATGATTAAAATATCAAGGGTTTAAAATAAAATCGTTCTTGTTGTTGACGATGAAGGTTTTATTTTCATTAGATGCTAGACGATACGGTGCCTGAATTTATTCCCATTATTTCACCAACAAATCCAGCCAGCGTTGTCAGCGGTCTGGTTTTTATGTCTATTTGTACCGGCTGAGCAACTGCGGGCTTGGTGCGATCAGTTTGCCTTTGCCGTAAGATAACGGGCTCTTTTACACGAAAACCAGAAAACTGTCTACAGGGCCAGGATTTACACATGACACCCATTCAATATCGACTCCATGGCAGGTTCTGGAGCAGCCTGTTATTAGCGGCATCACTTGGCGGTTGCGGAGGTTTTGGTGGTGACTTGCTGGACGACCGCCAGCAGATAACCATCGATTCGGACCCGCAGAACGCCTCGGTCTTTGCAGAAGGTGTGGAGATCGGTACGACGCCACTGGAAATCAGGCCGAATGAGGTGTTTCATGCCCGGTTTACTTCGGGAAGCAGAGCGGAGGACGGGATTATCACCTTCCGCTATGTCGGCACCCTTTCGATCAAAAAACCCGGCTGCGAGCCCTATACCACCCAGGTGAATGACAACATCCTCTCCAAAGATATCCAGGTCACACTCGTGTGCGACCCGAATTATCGACCGGTCGAGGCCCAGCCCGCGATCCCGACACCCGCAGCAGGGCCGCCAGCGGCCCCTGCACCTGCACCGGCCCCTCAGGAGACCCGGCAAGTCCAACCTGCCGGTTCCGCCGAGGAACGGCTGCTGCGCATCGAATCCCTGCACAGAAAGGGCCTGCTGAGTGATGAGGAGTACCAATCGCTCAGGCAGCGGATCCTGGACACCCTGTAGCGTTTCCCGCAAGGGATCTATGGTGCCTGGTAATGATTATTTATTCTGCGAATACCCGCGGATAAAATCTTCGATAATCTTTGCCGTAATCATGCCGGTCTGTACCGCGACCAGTTCACCCTCCGGGGTATAGGCAAACGTGGTGGGCATGCCCGGCAGCGGACCGGCACCGAAGGCCTCGATCTTGTCCGCATCCCCCAGCAGCAGCGGATAACCCACCAGATAGTCCTCGGCAAAGGCGGCGACCTCTTCCGCGTCGGGCTTGCCGAAGCTGGGATAGTCCAGGGCAATACCCAGTACGGTGGCATCGGAGTCCTTGTGCTCATCATGAAACCGCACCAGTTCCGGGAGCTCCTCCTGGCAGGGGGGACAACGCGGTCCCCAGACATTGACAAGGGTCCACTTGCCCTTGCCAATGTACTCGCTCAGTGGATGGGACTGCCCTTCCAGATCCGGCAGGACTAGATCCGGCGGTCCCGCCACCAACTTCGGCAAGCTGAACAGGACCAGTGCCAGCACAGTCGCCACGCCGGCGCCCGCCCAGAGCAACCAGCTATTTCGGTTAATAAGCATATTCAATTTAATTAATAGTTCATGGGCTTACCCTGCACATAAGCTAGACACCGGGATGGATCAAAATATTCCAGAACCCGGGTATCCACACCACCAGGTGGTATTTATAAGGGCCCAAAACGAATAAACTGCTGGAATAAATTATTAATAAGGGTCGTCATAACTATACGGGGCATATCTATGGCAGTACTCAGTAGCAAGGCCGGCTGCGTTGGCATCTTTTCGAACACCCGGTTTATCAGGAGCGAGCTTGAGAAACACCGCAACCTGCTATACCAGATCGCCTATTCCTGGTGCCACGACACGGCCCTGGCCGATGACCTGGTCCAGGAGGCCATGCTGAAGGCGTTGAAGAATGCCAAACAGCTGAAGAATCCCGAAGCGATCCGGGGCTGGTTGAGCAGGATACTGGCGAATTGCTGGTATGACTATCTGCGACGCAGGAAGAAGACCGTCGACCTGGATAGCCTGCCCTATGAAGAATTTGCCTACGAAAAGGATACCAATGACCGACAGGATATCGTTGACCGGGTTTGTCACAGTATCGGCCAGTTGCCGGTTGGACAACGCCAGGTCATCACACTGGTCGACCTGGCCGGGTTCTCCTATGCAGAGATCGCTGAAATACTGGAAATACCCATCGGCACGGTGATGAGCCGGATCTGCCGGGCAAGGAAGGCACTGAAAAAATCTCTGGCGGATTATGACCCGCGTCACGATGTCATACGCGCAAGGATCAGGAGAGTGAAGTGAACAAAAACCATGACTACTCAGACGAACAGTTGCAGGCGTTCGTGGATGACGAGCTGGGCATCAGTGAGCGCACTGAGATCACCGAGGCGATCAGCAAGGATGATGCCCTGGCCTGCCGCGTGTGTGAATTAATGCAATTGAAGGACTCGGTGCGCCTGGCCTACAGCGAGCCACCGCAACCGGCTAATACCATGGAGCGCTGGAATGCCTCCCACAAGGCCATGTTCTCGGTCAAGGCAGTGGCGGCCGTCATGCTGCTTGCCGTGGGAACGCTGATCGGGGGCCTGTTGCAGCCACAGTTAAACCCCTCTGCCTCGATAGCGCCTGCCGGCCTTGCCCAGATCGCCCCGGTTGGCGATGAATACAAGCGCGTGGTCTTCCATATCAGCACTGCCGATCCCGGACGCCTCGAGCGGGCACTAGATGACGCCGAGGAACTCCTGGCCAGCTACAAGGATTCCCCGGAAAAGGTTCAACTGGAAGTGGTTGCCAATGCGCAAGGGCTGACCCTGCTGCGCGAAGATGCCTCACCCTATGCCGAGCGCATACAGCGCATGGCCATGTTGTACGACAACCTGAGCTTCCTGGCCTGCAGTCGCACCATTGAGAAACTGAAACTCAAGGGCATCGATGTGCATCTTGTCCCGGATGCCGAGGTCATTCCGGCCGCACTGGAGAAGATCGTCGACCGCCTGCACGAAGGCTGGGTGTATATCCGCGTCTAGGCAGCCACCCCCTATCGCGGTCGGGAGACCGCTCCTACAATAGCCGCGACAACCTGTAGGAGCGCCGCCCTCCGGCGCGATAATCGGCCGCAGCGCAGGCCCGTAGGTCAGATTAGCGACAGCGTAATCCGATACTACCGTTGTCGGGTTACGGCGCTTCGCGCCTAACCCGACCTACAATGTCTGACCCCATTGATTCAGACATAAAAAAGCCGGCCAGATGAACTGGCCGGCATGCCCCCCTCTGATTAAATCGTCTGTCTTACGGCTTGATGTAGGTATATCCCATGGCCTGCAGGCGCGCCAGCTCGGCGACGCCACTCGGGACGATATCCGCATTGTCGACGTCAAACAGGTCCTTTTCGTGGTCGATCTTCTTGCCCTTCAGAGTATTTGAGCAGACCTGGAAACCGACGCCCTGATCCTTCAAGCCGGAAATCTTGGCCTGTATCTCTTCGGTGGCGTTGCCCATCTTCAGCTTGGTGTTGGCCACGGCATCGGGGGTCAGTAGCAGGGTCAGGCCCTTGCCGTGCATGACCACCTTCATATCCAGGTTTTCCGCACCCACGGCATTGATATGGTTCTGGATATTGCGCAAGGCGCCGGCCTGGGCCTTTGGATCATCGTAGTTGACGTGGTAGACAACCTTTTGCTTGCCGTATCTTTCGACATCCGCGGCATTGACGTTTGCCGTAAACAGCATGGCAATCGCCATTAAAAGTGACATAAACAGGTTTACAGGTTTCATGTGCTTCCTCCAGCTACTCGAGTCCCCGCTATGGAAATTTACTATCAGGGCCAGCGGTGACGTCAATAACCCTGACTACCAGTTAGAGCACTGAACTAAACATTAGTTTGAGATGAATTATCCGGAATTATGTTCATGCATCTCTAATTAAGACGCGGATCAGGCCCATTCTATTCCGTCCCGATCAATAAATCCGATCAATTCAGTCCTTCTTACCCAGGTGGACGCCACTGTCCTCCCCATCTCGTCTAGCAGACCGGGGGGATCTCCTGGTTCGAAATCTTGTCAGGCCACTCGATTTCAAAACCGATGCCGTCAATGCGCCGGTCAGAAAGTTTCCGGCGTTCTTCCCTCACCCTTTCCCCGCTTGAATCCCGGAACGGGAATTTCTGTTTCGTTCCGCTACATCGTCTGTCCACAGATTTGCGTTGTACCATTGATTCTCCCCCTGATTTTCCTGGATTGATTTTTTTCATCCACTGTCAATGCACGCGGCGCCCGATGTGCTGCGCGTGCTCCGGAAACAACAAGTCCCGTCCGGTCAATAATTAACCTGGTCTGCTGCTGCCGATCTGATGGTGCTGGCCGCTGCCTGACGGAAATTGAACTAGGCCGGATGGGTGCTTCTTGTGGCGTGACTCGCACGGCACCCTTGCTCTCTGTAATGACACAGGACATGGCGATTCTATTCCATCTGTGTCCGGAAACTCAATTGTTTTCAGACAGCCTTTAGAACATCAGAAATTACGTCGCACCTGACGTGAGAAAAAAGATAAAACGGGACATTCTGGTTTTTGCATTTTTCATCCACAAATATTTCCTGATTGCAATAAAAACCAGAATGTCCCGATTTTTCTTTTTCCTTCCTCAACTGAACGTCACGAGGCCGATGAATATTCTCCGTAAATTACTGTCTGACACAATCACCCGTGCCAATATAGATAGTTGTACGTACACCCGGTCAGTGACACATCAGCTTGCACTAATCCGCTGATGCTCGCTTACTTGTAATTGTTGGGGGGCGCCCGCTGTCAGGACTCGGGCGCCGTTCAGGAGCGAGCTGCCCTGCCCCAGATACGGGACAGGGCAGGCAAGGAACATTATTTGAACAGCTCAATGAGACGGGCGAAGAAGCCGGGGCCGGCCCCCTGGATGGGCTGAACCAGAGTGGAATCGGCTATCGAAACCGGCGGATCGACAAAGTAGTTCGGGTCACTCGGCAGCTTGGTGGAATCAACGGTCCGGATACGACCCGTGCCGAACGTCAGCTCGTCATCGGTAATGGTCCCGATCTCATCCAGATAGCGCCGCATCATGTGCACCGGATGCAGGTAACGATCCGGTGCCACCTGTTTGATTACCGGGAAATTCACGATATTTTCGCTGTTAACCGGAGCCACAAGGGTAATGCCACTTGCATAGTCATCGGCATCGGCCAGCTCGAAGAACTGGTGCCCGGAGCCACCGCCGGTGCGACACACCCGGTTGATGGGCTCGGCGTGTCCATAGCAGGAGGCGAACACATAACGGCCACTGGGGTCGAGATTCACGCCACCGATTTTGCTCTTCACAATTCGGCCACCGGAAGAGCTGAAGGGCCGGTTGTCGAGATCCAGCTCCTGGGTCATGTTGGCCAGGCCCAGGTACCAGCCGCCGCGCTGGCGGTAGGGATTGCGGTCGAACACCGCTTCCAGTATCTCCTCCAGGCTCGCCTCGATAGCAGCGCCGGAGAACTCGGCGACCACGGTCGCGGGTGAGATAGGGAAGTAGTAGTAGAGATCACGCAGGGTTATCTCGCCCGGATTGCGTCCATCGACGAACTCCTGGTCCGGGCCGACCTCGCTGGCCGACAGGATGGGCACGTCAAAGCGGAAGCCGTTGGTCATTGAGATATCGACACCCCCCCAGGCCGTTTGCCCAGCCACGACAGGATCGGTGGTCGCGCGGATGGCATCGGCAATGAAGTTGTTCATGATGTCTTCCAGAACATCGTGGCGTTCCAGCAGCACCTCGGTGTAACCCACCACGGTATCCAGGCTATCGACGAGCTGCAGACCGCGTACGGTCGTGTCACCGCAGACATTTCCGGGGCAGAAACCACCGGGCATGAACGTATGACGCACTCCCGGGGTAATAAACGGTGCCTCGGCGGCATCCGCCAGGGCCTTCATGGCCGTATCCTCGGCTACATCGTCATCCACGGGGATGGCCTCCCAGGAGAAATCTTTGATCTTGCCGCCCGAGATCTCCAGGTCCAGGCGACCGAGATAGAGATCCTCCCCGGATTCCACCACGATGGCGGCACCCTTCTTCAGCCGCTGCATCTCTGTCGGGGTCAGGGAGCTACCCGGGGTGGTCGCGGTGACTGCCTCCGCATCCGCCAGCAGGGCACCGAGGGTCAGCTCATGGGTATGTGCCGACAGCATCACGTCAATCTCGGGGAATTCGCGTGCAATCTGCACGTTCGCGGACAGGCCGAGTTCCGATTGTACAATGATGATCGAGGCCCCCTGGTCCTGCACTTCAGCAATGATCTCCGGTAGTTCCTCGGTACCCTGGGTGAAACGCAGGCCGATGTTGAACACGTCGGGCTGCTGGGGAAGTATGGCAGCGGTGATACCGATCACAGCAACCGTGACTCCGTCCCGGGCAAACAGTTTGTAGGGATGGAGTATGCGTTTGTGATGCAATACAGGTGGCAGGGGCGCACTGCTTGTGTCGTTATAGACATTGATGGCCACGGTATCGAAGGTCGCCTTGGTAATACCGGGACCATCGAAGGCATCGGCCATCACCAGGATGTTGGCCGGGAGCGGTGGTTTTGGGCTTGGGTAAGGAAGCGCACCTGGAGCTGTGCCAGGAGGAGTCCCCGGAGGTGTGAAGCGCTGGCGGAACACCGCCGGACCGTAACCGAAGTCCCAGTTACCCGGAGTAAAGGCATCGATGCCAAAGGCGTTCATGGCCGGCATAATGGCATCGCCCACGGTAAACAGTACCTCGGCGCTGCCCTGGGTGCTGTCACCCACGGCAAGCAGCAGGTTGTTGGGATTGTCCAGGCGGATTCGGTCGACCAGGGTCTTGGCCTTCGCCACGCCACCACCCTGGGTGACATAGCGCTCGCTGCCGTCCGGGTTCTGGATGACGCCGGCATGGGGCAGCAGGTTGCCATGCAGATCCTGCAGCTGAATGATCGTCAGGGTGCTGTCAGCGCCCATGACGGGCGCCGCGCTGACCAGCAGTAATGAACCGGCCGCCGCCAGTAACACGGCAATAGCCGGTTTGGATTTATTCTTGGACATGACTTGTGCTCCTCTGTGCTGTGTGATTGTTATGGTGTACCCGGGCTGGTGTTGCTATTGCCGGGTGGGTCATGGCGGTACAGTCGGCACACACAACCCGCAGCGGTTTGGTGATCTGCCACGATGGAAAGGACCAAATATGACGTCGTGGAAATACCAGACATCAATAGTGACGCCTCATGACAGGGATATATTCCCTGACTCCGGTTTGCGGGGATGCCGGGGAGTTAACAACTTTCAGGATAAATCAGTGGTAACCCTCTCTTAGAAAAAGGATTCATAACCCAGGGATTCTCCACAGAGAAATTCAGTGGATGTGGGCGCCTGGCAGGGGAAACTAAGCCTGGAGCACGCAGTATGGCCGCCGATTAACAGCAGCGGTAAGTGGCTGCCACGGGGCCACCGGCATCAGGCCGTCAGCAACGCTCGCAAGACAGTGGCCAGTTGCTGCTGTACCGCCTCGAGCGGCTGACTGGCGTCGATAACCCGGTAGCGGCCATCATGCGTCCGGGCCATTTCGAGATAGGCCTGGCGGACGCGTTCGAAAAATTCGACCTTCTCCTGCTCGAAGCGGTCCGGGGCACTGCGATTGCCGGCACGCGCCAGGCCAATCTCGACCGGCACATCCAGCAACAGGGTCAGGTCGGGACGGAACCCCCCCTGCACCAGCTGCTCGAGGGCTGCGATATGTTCCGTATCCAGGCCGCGGCCACCGCCCTGGTAGGCATAGGTGGCATCGGTGAAACGATCACACAGCACCCACCGACCCGCCGTGATGGCCGGTTTGATGACCTTGTCGAGATGCTCGGCCCGTGCGGCGAACATCAACTGCAACTCGCAGTCCGCATCCATGCCGGTGTATTGCGGGTCCAGCAACAGGCCACGGATCGCCTCACCCAGCGGCGTCCCACCGGGTTCGCGGGTGACAACCAGCTCCTGGCCGGCGGCGGTGATCAACTGCCGCAGGTATTCCATGTTGGTGGTCTTGCCGACCCCCTCGATGCCCTCCACGGTGATGAATTTTCCCTTCATGGCGTCTGGTCCGGCTCTGACAGTTTGATGTTCGCTTTTCCCAGCTGGAATTTCTGTACCGCGCGGTTATGCTCCTCCAGGGTGCGCGAGAAATAATGCGCCCCGTTGCCCCGCGCGACGAAATAGAGATAGCCCTTTTTATCCGGATGCAGCACCGCGTGGATGGCGTCGGCACCGGGCATGGCGATCGGCGTGGGCGGCAGCCCCTTGCGGGTGTATGTATTGTAAGGAGTATCCGCGCGCAGGTCGCGCGAACGGATATTGCCGTCGAAGCGCTCGCCCATGCCGTAGATCACCGTCGGGTCGGTTTGCAGGCGCATGCCCCGCTCGAGCCGGCTGACGAATACCCCCGCGATCAGGGGACGCTCGGCTGCAAGCCCGGTCTCCTTCTCCACGATCGAGGCCAGTATCAGGGCCTCGTAGGGTGACTCGAGCGGCAGGTCCGCCTCCCGGTTTTCCCATTCCCTGGCCAACAGGTCGGCCATGGCGCGGTAGGCGCGCTGCAGGAATTCCCGGTCGGTCGTTCCCAGCGGATAATGGTAGGTGTCGGGCAGGAAGCGGCCCTCGGGGTGTTCGTCCGCGTAACCCAGTGCGGTCATGACCTCGCTGGCATCCAGGTCCTGGAGCGTATGGTCGAGTTCCGGGCTGGCATTTACAAGTTCGAGTATCTCCCTGAAGGTCTGCCCCTCGATCAGGGTCAGGCTCTGCTGGATCACCGCGCCGCTCGCCAGTGTTTCCAGCAGCGACTGCGGTGTCATGGCGGGATCGAGCCGGTACTGGCCCGCCTGTAGACGCCGCGCCACATCGAGCTCCCGACCCAGCAGGATGAAAAACCGTGGGTGCGAGATAATGGCCTCCCGCTGCAGCTCGTGTGCCAGACGATTCAGGGAGGTCCCCGGACTGACATCATAGATGCGCCCAGCTTCGGGTACATTCAGAAGGCTGCTGCGAAAGGCCTGGTACTGACCCAGGTAAACGGCCGCCACGGCCAGCAACCCTGCTACCAGCACCACCAGCGCCCCGGCAATCAACCGCCACCGCTTGCCGCGTGGTTTTTCGGTTACAGTCATGACGGGTGCCCCTGCGGTTCTAATGCTGCCATTGCTCATCTCCCCGATGCAGGCCGGCAAGCCCTTCCTGTAACTGGCGTGCCACCTGGCCCCTGCGCCAGGAATGATCATCGAGTCGTATGACGGGCCAGATACCGATGACGCTATTGGTCAGGAACACCTCGTCCGCCGCCCGCAAGGCCGTCAGGGTGAGGTCCCGGACCGCCAACGACAGTCCCAGTTCCTCGGCCAGCTCTATGACGACGCCACGCACAATACCGGCGACCCCGCAGCGACCCAGATCCGGTGTTGCCAGCACCGGGCCTTGCACGACGAACAGATTGCTCATGGTGCCCTCGACCAGGTTGCCCTGCCAGTCCGCCATCAGGCCCTCCATTATCTCGGGATCCGTCCATTCCTGCCGCGCCAGGATCTGTTCGAGGCGATTGAGGTGCTTGACGCCGGCCAGCAATGGGTCTGTCCCCAGGCGCTGCTCACAGAGCCGGACTCGCACGCCTTGCTCAGTACAGCTGGCCGGATAATCCGCCCACGGGTGCCGCTGGATGATGCGGGTCGGCTGCGGATCAGTCGGCGCCCGGTAGCCACGCCCGCCCGTGCCACGGGTCACGATAATCTTTAGAATGCACCGCTCCACACCCTGCAACAGGCCGCGGGCCTCTTCGGCCAGCCTGTCTGCGTCAACGCAGGGAATGCCCAGTCGTTCGCTGCCTGCCTGCAAGCGGGCCATGTGACGCGACCAGAAAACGGGCCTGCCGTCTGCAACCGCAATGGTTTCAAACAGGCCATCGCCATACAGCAGCCCCCTGTCGAGGCTTGAGATCCGGTCTTCCGCCGCGCCGTTGATCAACACCGGGATGGTGGTGTCTGTCGTCATATGATTCGCCCCAGGGCATGTAACAGGCCGCGCGCCTTGGCCCGGGTCTCTTCCAGCTCCGCCTCCGGCACCGAGTCGGCAACGATACCGGCGCCGGCACGCAGCCGGACACGGTCAGCTTCTACGGTCATGGTGCGGATCAGGATATTCAGGTCCATGCTGCCGTCGCGGTTGATGTAGCCCATGGAACCGGTATAGGCCTCCCTGGACTCCCCCTCGAGTTCGGCGATGATCTCCATGCAACGCACCTTGGGACAGCCGGTAATGGTCCCGCCGGGAAACACGGCCGCGATCACCTGTCCGGGGGTGACATCGGGACGCAGTTCGGCGCGCACGTTCGAGACGATATGATGCACATGTGCGTAGGACTCGAGGACCATGAATTCATCGACCTGGACCGTTCCCGGCACGCTGATGCGCCCAAGGTCATTGCGTTCCAGATCGATCAGCATGATGTGCTCGGCACGTTCCTTGGGGTGTGCCATCAATTCCTTTGAATAGGCCGTATCGGCCTTCCTGGAGAGGCTCCGGGGACGGGTCCCGGCGATAGGCCGGGTCTCGACCGTACGCCCGCGCACCCGCACCAGGCGTTCCGGGGACGAACTGACGATGGCGGCGTTGTCCCAGCGTGCGATGCCGGCGAACGGCGCGGGGTTGTGGTGCCGGAGGCTGGCATACAGGGCCGGGACATCGACAACATCGCGCGCGGCAACATCCCATGGACGTGACAGGTTCACCTGGAAGACATCGCCTTCACGAATATAATCATGGATGCGCGTAACGGCATTCAGGTACGCGTCTGACGCTGCCTCGGTAACCACACCGTTCAGGGCCAGCGGGACACCGGGCTCATCCGGGCGTGGCAAGACTGCGATATCCCGCGCGATGTCATCGATCCGGTCTGCACACGCGGCCTCGGTCACGATGTAGGTGCCATCCAGCTCATGATCATAAATCACGGCGCTGGCAAACCGGGTGGCAATGGCAACGGGCAACCTGCCCCCTGCCCCGGGCAAATGCAGGCGTGGCTCGATCTGGCCGGCAAGCTCATAGCCCAGGTAGACAAACCAGCCACCGCTAAACGGCAGGATCTCGTGAGCGGGCGACCCTGCCTGCAGCAACCGGCACCAGCGATCGAGGCTCTCCAGAAAATCGCCGCCTTCCGGTTCCACCCGGTCCGGCCCGGTCAGTGTCCCGCGTGCATCGAGCGTCAGGCTCTCTTCCGGGAAGGCAAACAGGATATCAAACCGCCCGTGCGCGGAACTTTGCAGGAGGTGGGGATAACGCGCCGGGTCCAGCCGGTGCAGGGCAAGCAGATCAAAGCGCTGCTCCAGCTCACGGACCACGCAGGCCGACTGTCCGGTCAGGGAGATTGAGTCTCCGTTGCCGCCCATGTCACAGCGGGCTTCCATCGGTTTCAGTCCGGCTTGCGCAGGATCAGGGTGCCGTTGGTGCCGCCAAAGCCGAATGAATTGCTCATTGCGACGTCGATCTTCATATCCCGGGCCGTGTGCGCTACATAATCGAGATCAGACTCCGGGTCCGGGTTATCCAGGTTGATGGTCGGCGGGGCGACCTGGTCACGCAGCGCAAGCGCGGTGAACACCGCCTCCACACCGCCGGCGGCACCGAGCAGATGGCCGGTCATCGACTTGGTTGAACTGATGGCAAGCTTCCCGGCCATGTCACCGAAGACACGTTTAACCGCCCTGGTCTCGGCCACATCACCTGCCGGCGTGGAGGTCCCGTGGGCATTGATATAGTCGACTGCGTCGATGTTCATGCCGGCGTCACTGAGGGCATTCTGTATGCATTGTGCGGCACCCTCCCCATCGCCGGGCGGCTGGGTCATGTGGTAGGCATCACCACTCATGCCGAAACCGGCGATTTCCGCATAGATATTGGCACCGCGCTTGTGCGCCAGTTCGTATTCCTCGAGCATCAGGATCCCCGCCCCGTCACTCAGCACGAAGCCGTCGCGGTCTTTGTCCCAGGGACGACTGGCCGCCTCTGGATCTTCGTTGCGCGTTGACAGGGCGCGGGCGGCAGCAAAACCGCCGACACCCGTGGGACAGGTCGACATCTCCGCACCGCCGGCCATCATAATGTCGGCATCCCCGTAGGCAATCATCCGCGCCGCAATCCCGATATTGTGCGTGGCCGTGGTACAGGCCGTGACAATGGCGATATTGGGACCCTTCATGCCATAAATAATGGAGAGGTTGCCGGCGATCATGTTGATGATGTTGGCCGGTACAAAAAACGGTGAAATCTTGCGGGGACCGCCATCGATGAAGGCCTGGTAGGTTTGCTCGATTCCTGGCAGCCCGCCGATCCCGGAACCGATGGCCAGGCCGGCACGCTGGGCATTGGCCTCGTTTATCTCGACACCGGAATCCTCGAATGCCTGACAGGCCGCTGCGATGCCGTAGTGGATAAATGGCGCCATCTTGCGGGCATCCTTTGCGGAGATATATTGGGTGATATCGAAGTCCCGGACCTCGCCACTGATACGGACCGGAAAACCGGATACATCGAAATTGCTAATCGGACCAATGCCGCTCTTGCCGGCCCTGATTGCGGACCACGCGGCATCGATCGTATTACCGACAGGAGAAACAATACCCAGCCCGGTGATAACTACGCGTCTTTTGGACAATGCCTAACTCCTGCCAGTGCCAGGTAAGGAAGGGTTGTGCGATTGAATGCAAAAGGCCGCACCGGTGTAATGCGGGTGCGGCCAGAATCTGGTAGGGACAGGATCAACCCAGGTGGGCGTTAACGTAATCAATCGCCTGCTGGACAGTTGTGATTTTTTCGGCCTCCTCATCGGGAATCTCGCATTCGAATTCCTCTTCCAGGGCCATGACCAGCTCTACGGTGTCCAGAGAATCGGCGCCAAGATCATCGACAAAGGAAGCGGGATTCGTTACCTCATCTTCCTTTACCCCCAGCTGCTCGATAACGATCTTCTTGACGCGCTCATCAACATTGCTCATTTCAGGTTATTCCTCTCTGTTTTGGGTAGCGCAGCGGAAACTGTGCAGCTAGCGCAGTATCCACTGCGCGGCTATTGTAGTGAATGCACGAGACAAG
Source organism: uncultured Ectothiorhodospiraceae bacterium (assembly GCA_947258545.1). Classification (GTDB taxonomy): domain Bacteria; phylum Pseudomonadota; class Gammaproteobacteria; order UBA9214; family UBA9214; genus CAMYJZ01. Next base: position 58,748 of record CAMYJI010000006.1, on the reverse strand, counting down.
ATACAAGTAAGACTCACGCAGGTTTTCTGGCGCCACACAGTCAACCGCTTAAACATTCGGCAATACACTAATTTATATTATATTATTTATATAATATTCAGTTGGTTATCTATACATCATAATGCAGATAATCGATTTGAAACGGGTACAAACCGGGGTGCCACCCTTACCCCATATACATCCCGCCATTGACATGCAGTGTCTCCCCGGTGATATAGCCGGCCTCGTTCGAGGCAAGGAAGGCGACGGCCTGTGCGATATCCCTGACATCACCCAGCCGGGCAAGCGGTATCTGCTCGAGCAATCGATTACGTTGCTCCTCGGGCAAGGCACGGGTCATGTCGGTATCGATGAAACCGGGTGCCACCGTGTTGACCGTGATACCGCGCGACCCGACTTCGCGGGCCAGTGATTTCGTGAAACCGATGACACCGGCCTTGGTCGCCGCGTAATTCGCCTGACCCGGATTGCCGGTCGCAGCGATGACCGAGCTGATAGTGATAATCCGGCCATGCTTCGCCTTCATCATCCCGCGCAGGCAGGCCTTGCTCATACGAAAGGCCGATGTCAGGTTGGTCTGGATGACATCGTCCCACTCCTCGTCCTTCATGCGCATGAGCAGATTGTCACGGGTGATCCCGGCATTGTTCACCAGGATGCCGGGTGTTCCGTAGTCGTCCTGCACCGCCTTCAGAAATGCGGCGATCGAGTCCGTGTCTGTTACGTTCAGCACCATACCGGTGCCACGAATGTTGTTTTCAGCCAGCATCGAAGTGATACCTTTGGCGCCATTCTCGCTCGTGGCCGTCCCCACGACGGTTGCACCGCGCAAACCGAGTTCCAGTGCAATCGCCTTGCCGATGCCGCGGCTGGCCCCGGTTACCAATCCGATCTCGTTATCAAATGCCATGCCTGTCTCCACAGCCGTGCGTTTGTTTGGTTAAGAATCCAGTGCAGCGTCCAGCGTGTCAGTGTCATGCACCGGCAGCACCGTCAATGACTTGTCGATACGCTTGCACAAACCGGCAAGCACCTTGCCGGGACCTGCCTCGATTATCCGGTTCACCCCGTGTTCGCGCATGGCCTCGATGGTCCTGACCCATTGCACCGGCCTGTATAACTGGTGCTCGAGTGCATCCCTCATGTCATCCGGACTTTCATGCGCCATTACATCCACATTCTGGATAACCGGAATCTGTGGCGCATCAATCGCCGCTGCCTTCAGATGGACGGCAAAGCGTTCTGCCGCCGGCTGCATCAGCGCGCAGTGCGACGGTACACTGACAGGCAAGGGGACGGCGCGTTTTGCGCCGTTTTCCTTTGCCAGGACGGTTGCCCGTTGAACCGCCTGCGCCTCGCCGGCGATGACCACCTGGCCTGGTGAATTGAAATTGACGGCGGTTACAACATCGCCCTGCGCAGCCTCGCTGCAAACCGCGGCAACGGCCGCGTCGCTCAGGCCGAGGATCGCCGCCATGGCGCCGCTGCCCACCGGCACCGCGTCCTGCATGCAGCGCCCGCGCTCGGCAACCAGCGCAACCGCATCGGTATAGCCCAGTGCGCCCGCGCAAACCAGCGCCGTGTATTCACCCAGGCTGTGGCCGGCCATGACGGCCGGCATCCTGCCTTCTCGAGCCTGCCAGATGCGCCACACCGCCACACCGGCGGCCAGCATGGCCGGTTGCGTCCTGTCGGTCCGGTTCAGGTCTTCAGCGGGCCCGTCCTTGACCAGTGCCCACAGGTCATAGCCCAGCACGTCACCGGCCTCGTTAAAGGTTGCGGCGACCTGCGGATAGGCATCCGCCAGCCCGGACAACATGCCAACCGACTGGGAGCCCTGCCCCGGGAAGACCATAGCCAGTGTCGAACCGGTTTTTTCAGATGATGCAGTCATAGTGAGTCAGTGCATAGTTCATGGATCAATAACATTTCACCGCTGAGATGCAGAGAACGCAGAGTAATCTTTATTTGGATGAGTAGTGTCGAATACGTACATCAGCAAGAATTAAGTACATTGCATTTACCAGGTGATTAATACTATTTTTCTCCGCGTTCTCTGCGCCTCTGCGGTAGATTTGCTTTTATAATGTCTATCGGAATTACTCAGTACTTCAGCAGGGCCGAGCCCCAGGTGAAGCCGCCGCCGAAGGCCTCCATGAGCAGCGTTTCCCCGCGCTTGATGCGCCCGTCGCGTACCGCGGTATCGAGCGCCAGCGGTACCGATGCCGCCGAGGTATTGCCGTGATCATCAACTGTCACGACGACACGGTCCATCGACATTTTCAGTTTCCTCGCCGTGGCCTGGATGATGCGAATATTGGCCTGATGAGGGATCAGCCAGTCGACGTCCGTCTTCTCCATATCATTGGCGGCCAGGGTTTCATCAACGATCCGTCCCAGCGTGTTTACCGCCATCTTGAAGACCTCATTACCCTGCATGTGCACGTAGGCCTGCCCGCTCTGCACCTTGTCATAGCCGGAGGAGATGCCGGCAGGCACGGTCAGCAGGTGCTCGTAGCTACCGTCCGCATGCAGATGCGTTGACAGGATGCCGGGCTCGTCGCTGGCCTCCAGCACCACTGCACCGGCGCCATCGCCGAACAGGATACTGGTGCTACGGTCATTCCAGTCGACGATACGTGACAGTGTCTCCGTGCCGACCACCAGGGCGCAGCGCGCCGAATTCGTGCGGATGAACTTGTCTGCGATGCTCAGTGCGTAGATAAAACCGGTGCAAACCGCTTGCACATCGAAGGCAGCGGTGCCATGGATGTCGAGGCGCTGCTGCAGCAGGCAGGCGGTACTGGGAAAGACCCGGTCGGGCGTCGTGGTCGCCAGCACAATGAGGTCGATCTGGCGCGGCGTGCGGCCGGCAGCCTCCATGGCCCGGGTGGCCGCGATCTCGGCCAGATCACAGGCAGTCTCGTCACCGGCGGCGATATGCCGCTTGGCAATGCCGGTACGGTCGCGGATCCATTCATCACTGGTGTCCATGATCTTTTCCAGGTCATGGTTGGTCAGTACCTTCTCGGGCAGATAACTGCCGGTTCCCGTAATGCGTGAAAACTTCATATCGCCTGCCTGTGTCGAAGGTATGATTCCAGTTGCTTACTGATCCGCTCCGGCACCGATTCACGCACTTCCACGACGGCGACCTTGATGGCGCTGGCAAACGCCAGTGCGTCGGCACCACCGTGACTCTTGATTACGATCCCCCTCAGTCCCAGCAGGGTCGCGCCGTTGTAGCGCCTTGGATCTATCCGGTTGCGGAAGGCCTTGAGGACCGGCATGGTGACCAGGGCGGCGAGTTTGGTGAGCAGGTTGCGGCTGAATTCCTCGCGGATGAACCGGGCAATCATCTTGGCAACGCCCTCGCTGGTCTTGAGCGAAATATTGCCAACAAAGCCATCGCATACGACGACGTCGAAATTGCCCTTGTAGATATCATCACCCTCGGCATAGCCCTGGTAGTTCAAGTGACTGCCGGAGAGCAATTGTGCCGCTTGCTTGACCTGCTCATTGCCCTTGATCTCCTCTTCACCGATATTCAGCAGGCCGATGCGCGGGTGCTCGTTGTTGTCCACCGCCTTGGCCAGGACCGAACCCATGACCGCGAACTGCAGCAGATGCTCGGCGTCACAATCGACATTCGCCCCCAGGTCGAGCATCCAGGTGTGTGCGCTAATGGAAGGGATTGCCGTGCAGATCGCCGGGCGGTCGATGCCGGGTAGCATTTTCAGTACGAAGCGTGAGGTCGCCATCAGGGCACCGGTATTCCCGGCGCTCACGCAGGCATCGGCAGTCCCGTCATTGACCAGGTTGATGGCCACGCGCATAGAGGAGTCCTTCTTGTTGCGCAGTGCATGCGAGGGCAATTCGTCCATCTCGACTGACTGGCTGGCATGATGGACATGCAGCCGGTCGTGTGTGCCGGCCTTGTACCTGCCGATCGCCTGATTGAGTATGGACTCGTCCCCGACGAGGATGATACTCAGGTCGTCATTCTGCTCGAGCGCGCTATGTGCGGCCGGGACGACTACATCCGGCCCGACATCGCCACCCATTGCATCAAGCGCAACCGTTATTCTTGAACTCATGACAAGAATTGAGGCACACGCTTGTATAGTGAGAATTGGTGTCTTTTTGTCTGCGGGTGCGATCGCTGATCAGCACCCGGCTTTAGTGTTGATCAATCAAGATCCTTGTTGATGACCTTGCGGCCACGGTAAAAACCGTCAGGGCTGACATGATGGCGCCGGTGGGTCTCACCGGTGGTCGGCTCGATCGACAGCGCAGCCTCACTCAGACTGTCATGGGAACGGCGCATGCCGCGCCTGGATGGCGTTTTACGGTTCTGTTGAACGGCCATTTCATTACTCCTTCAATCGGGTACTACTGTTTCTGTTTCAGTTGTGCCAGCACGGCAAACGGATTTTCCCGCTTGCCAGCATCCGGCGTATGATATTCGGCTGCCAGTGCCTGACACTGTTTCATGTCCGTGTGCACTGGCACAATCGGCAATGTCAGCAAGACCTCATCCGAGACCAGGTCGGCGACTAATGTCGGTTCCTGTGATACGAGCAACGGTTCAAACCGCTCCGGCAGTTTACTCATCTCCTCCTGGCTGTGAACCAGCCCGAGCTGGAAATTCACGCCCAGGGGGTACTCCATGGACTCGAGGCAGCGCTGACACTGCAACATCAGTGCGCCCGTGATCGTACCCGAGAGGTAGCGCGTTCCGTCATGCGACTTGCCCAGTTCCAGCGTGACCTGTAGCACCCCTTCCGGGGAGCCCAGCAGGGGCAACACCCGTTCCAGGCTGGCCAGATCAATCCGGCCCCGCAACTCACGCCCCGCCTCGGCCATCGCGTACAGATCGAGACGATCCGGAAGATGCTCTATCATAACCCGCCTATACTATATTCTGTCACGGTGGCGTGTCAAAGATATCACTGAAATTCTGACACTTTCCGGTCGTCGTCCGGGCCAGGCCATATTGACAGAATTCACCGACTTGCGTAGTTAGAGAATCCCACACGGATTATTTTCCGGTATGGTTGAATGACCTGCGGCCGCTCATGACCCAAACCCCTGGAATTACAGCTTGATTCACAAAATCCTGATTGCCAACCGCGGTGAAATCGCCGTCCGCATCATACGGGCCTGCGCGGAGGCCGATATCACTTCTGTCGCCATCTACGCCGATGCCGACCGGCATGCCCTGCACGTCAAGAAGGCCGATGAGGCCTATAACATCGGCCCCGACTCCCTCGCCGGTTATCTGAACGCCCACCGCATCGTCAATCTCGCCGTGGCCAGCGGTTGTGATGCGCTGCACCCCGGCTACGGCTTCCTGTCCGAGAACCCGTTGCTTGCCGAGATCTGCCGCAACCGGAATATCCGCTATATCGGCCCCGATGCCGGGGTGATTCGCCGGATGGGTGACAAGGTCGCTGCTCGCAGCGCCATGCAGGCGGCCGGCATTCCCGTGGTACCCGGCAGTGAAGGCAACCTCGCCAGCCGGGAGGAGGCATTGGCCCTGGCAGAGACCATCGGCTATCCGGTTATGCTGAAGGCCACATCGGGCGGCGGCGGCCGTGGCATTCGCCGCTGCAACTCCCCCCAGGACCTGAAGAGGAATTATGAACGCGTGCTGTCCGAGGCCAGCAAGGCATTCGGGCGCGCCGACATCTTCATGGAGAAATGCATCGTCCGCCCGCGCCATATCGAGGTCCAGATACTGGCCGATACACATGGCAATGTTATCCACCTGTTCGAACGCGACTGCTCCATCCAGCGTCGCCACCAGAAACTGATCGAGATCGCCCCGTCCCCCCAGCTGGATGAGGCCCAGCGCACCTGGCTGGGTGAAACGGCAGTCCGTGCCGCAAAGGCCGTGGGCTACACCAACGCTGGCACAGTGGAATTTCTGATGGATCGCGACAACCGCTTCTATTTCATGGAAATGAACACACGCCTGCAGGTGGAACACACCGTTACCGAGGCAATCACCGGCATCGATATCGTGCTGGAACAGATCCGCATTGCCGATGGCCTCCCCCTGAGCCATGCCCAGGCGGATATTCAAAGGCGCGGTTACGCCATGGAACTGCGCATCAATGCGGAAGACCCGAAAAACGATTTCCTGCCCAGCTTCGGGCGTATTACCCGCTATTTTGCACCGGGCGGGCCCGGTGTCAGGACTGACGGCGCCATCTACACCGGCTATCATATTCCTCCCTACTATGACTCCATGTGCGCCAAGCTGACCGTCTGGGCACTGAGCTGGCCGGAACTGCTGAACCGTGCCGCCCGCGCGCTGGAGGACATCGGGGTCTATGGCGTCAAGACAACAATCCCCTACTATATGGAAATCCTGAAGGTAGAGGAATTTCGCTACGGTTCTTTTGATACCGGATTTGTCGAAGACCACCCGGAACTGACACGCTACAAAACCAGTCGTCCAACGCGCGAGCTCTCGGCGGCAATTAGCGCGGCGCTGTCCGCACACTTGGGTCATTAACAGGGAAACAGGCATTACCATGTCCACGGTCCATATCACCGACGTCATCCTCAGGGATGCGCACCAGTCCCTCATCGCCACGCGCATGCGCACCGAGGACATGCTGCCTATCTGTGAACAACTCGATCGCATCGGTTACTGGTCCCTCGAGGTCTGGGGTGGCGCAACCTTTGATAGCTGCCTGCGCTACCTCAAGGAAGACCCCTGGGAGCGCCTGCGCAAGCTGCGTGAGGCACTGCCCAACACCCGCCTGCAGATGCTGTTACGTGGCCAGAATCTGCTGGGTTACCGGCATTACTCGGACGACGTGGTGCGCGCATTCGTGCAACGCTCGGCCGACAACGGCATGGACGTGTTCAGGATCTTTGATGCCCTCAACGATGTACGCAACCTGAGGGTTGCCATCGAGGCCACCAAGGCGGCCGGCAAGCACGCCCAGGGAACCATCTGCTACACCACCAGTCCGGTGCATGACATCCCGATGTTTGTGGGCATGGCGAAGAAGCTCGCGGCCATGGGCTGCGACAGCCTCGCGATCAAGGACATGGCCGGCCTGCTGACACCCATGGTAACCGGCGACCTGGTGCGAGAAATCGCCAATGCCGTTGACCTGCCGATCCATCTGCACAGCCATGCCACGGCCGGTACCGCCGAGATGTGTCACCTCAAGGCCATCGAGAACGGCTGCCGGCATATCGATACGGCCATTTCGGCCTTTGCCGGCGGCGCCAGCCACTCACCCACGGAAAGCATGGTTGCCGCGTTGCGGGGCACCGAATTCGACACCGGGCTTGAGCTCGAGGCCCTGCAGCAGATCGGTCTCTATTTCCGCGACGTGCGCAAGAAATACCACCAGTTCGAGAGCGAATTTACCGGGCTGGACACCCGCGTTCAGGTCTATCAGGTGCCGGGGGGCATGATCTCCAACCTCTACACCCAGCTGCGCGAACAGGGCGCTTTGGAAAAAATAAATGAGGTCTTCCAGGAGATCCCGCGCGTACGCAAGGACCTCGGTTACCCGCCCCTGGTAACCCCCACGTCCCAGATTGTCGGGACCCAGGCCGTGCTTAACGTCCTAACCGGCAAGCGCTATGAGACCATCACCAACGAGGTAAAGCTGTACCTGCAAGGACGTTATGGAAAGGCGCCTGCCGTCATCGACCCGGGCGTGCAACGCCAGGCGATCGGCAGCCAGGACATCATCGACCTGCGGCCCGCCGACCTGATAGATGATGAGCTTGACGAATTACGCGCCACGATCGGTGAGCTGGCAGGCAGCGAGGAGGATGTTCTCACCTTTGCGATGTTCCCGGAGATCGGCAAGGAATTCCTCGAACAGCGCCAGAGCAACAGCCTGGTCCCGGAACCCCTGGAACCTGTCAGCAGCAGCGGCAACGGGGACCAGCCCAGACCCTCTGAATTCAACGTGACCCTGCATGGCGAGTCCTACCACATCAAGGTGACCGGCACCGGGCACCGTACCCAGGACAACCGGCCCTTCTACATGACCGTCGACGGCATCCCAGAGGAGGTCCTGGTCGAGACGCTGGACGAGATTTACCCCTCAGCCCAGCCGGAACAGGGCGAACCGGGCATGAAGGGCAGCCGGCGCCCCCGCGCCACCCTGCCGGGACACGTGACCACGTCCATGCCGGGGACCATCATCGACGTACTGGTCAGCGTCGGCGACCAGGTCGACGCGGGGACCCCCGTCCTGATCACCGAGGCGATGAAGATGGAAACCGAGATACAGGCCCCGGTTGCCGGCACCGTCAGCGCGATTCATGTCGAGAAAGGCGACTCGGTCAACCCGGACGAGACCCTGGTGGAAATCGAATAACAGCTGCAGTTGGTCCTCAGTAAACCAACTATTCACCGCTGAGACGCGGAGGACGCAGAGAAAATATAAATCAAATTAATCATGAATAATTCGACTTCCCTGGCAGTGCAGTGCGCAATTTAATTCACTTTGATCTCTTATTTATAAACTCTGCGTCCTCTGCGTCTCTGCGGTAGTATTTTTATATGAATACCAGGTCCATTTCACTGCCGATCATCCTGGCGTCGACCTCGCCGTTCCGCCGCGAGTTGCTGGAACGCCTGAGCCTGCCGTTTGAAACAGCCGCGCCGGATGTCGATGAAAGCCGTTTGGAAAATGAAACTGCGGAGGAACTGGTACGGCGCCTGTCCGAGTCCAAGGCCCGTGCCATCGGTGCGTCATACCCGGGGCTGATTATCGGTTCCGACCAGGTCGCGACCGTTGATGACGAGATCCTCGGCAAGCCCGGCACACATGAGCAGGCCATGGAACAGCTGCGCCGGCTGTCGGGCCGGTCGGTCCTCTTTCTGACGGGCCTGTGCCTCCTGAACAGTATTACGGCTGAACTTCAACTCGATGTCATCCCCTTCCGGGTCCGGTTCCGGGAACTGCAGGACGAGCAGATCGAGCGCTATCTGCAGCATGATCAGCCGTACAATTGTGCCGGCAGTTTCAAGTCGGAAGGACTGGGAATCACCCTGTTTGAACAAATGGAGGGTGACGATCCGACGGCATTGATCGGCCTGCCGCTGATTCGTCTGACCGGGATGCTCAGCAGGGTCGGCATCCCCCTGCCCTAGCCCCTTCAGTGCACAGGGGGCCAGCGCCGGCTGGTACTCAGCGCAGGGTTGCCATGCCGCCTGCGGTGAATGCACTCAGTCCCCTGGCCAGCGCGACACCGATGCGGTCCGTAAGCCGCTCCAGCAGGTCGGGCTCCTGGCTGAAGTCCACCACATCTTCCTCACCGATGATCTCGCGTGCCACATAGCCCGGGCTACCGATAGCGTCAACCAGACCCAGTTCCAGGCTTTCCTCACCGGTCCAGATCAGGCCGGTGAAGAGGTCCGGGTGATCCTGCAGGCGCTCACCCCGGCCTTCCTTGACCGCGCCGATGAATTGCTGATGAATATTCTCAAGAAGTACCCTGACATGCCCGATGTCCGATTCTTTTGACGGTGAGAACGGGTCCAGAAAGCCCTTGCTCTCCCCGGCCGTGTACAGGCGTCGCTCCACACCGAGTTTTTCCATACTGCCGACAAAGCCGAAGCTGTTCATCAGCACACCGATGGAACCCACGATACTGGCCTTATCAACGTAGATTTTATCGGTTGCGGCCGCTACGTAATAGCCGCCCGAGGCACACAGATCGGTCACCACCGCGTAGACAGGGGTGTCGGGATACTTCTTCCTGAGTCGCTTGATCTCGTTATAGATATATCCCGCCTGCACGGGGCTGCCGCCGGGAGAATTGATCCTCAGAATGACGCCCGCTGTATTTGTATCCTCGAAGGCGTCCTGCAGTCCAGCGATCACCGTGTCTGCGCTGGCCTCCGACTCGTCGGAGATCACACCCTTCAGTTCCACCAGGGCCGTATGCTTGCCAGACAGCTTGTCCACTTTCGGCCAGTCCCCCGGCCAGTACAACAGCAGGATGGCCAGCAGGTACAGGGCCAGCAGTCCCTTGAAGAACACGTTCCAGCGCCGTGCGCGGCGCTGCTCGTTAATCGAGGCAAAGGCAAGTCGGTTGACCAGGTTGCGGTGCCAGTCATCCTGCTCCCCCAGGGTATTGTCCGAAGACTCAAAAGGGACCGGTTTCTTCTTGGATGACTCGCTGGATGAATCCTTCTCTGACATATCTTTCACCTGAATAATAAAACGGGTATCAACCGGGAATGATGTCGTTGTCCGACATCCAGGCCGGCATGTCCGAGATCCGCTCCAGGCAGACCAGCGGCGCATGCCGGTTCAAACGTGTTTCACTATGGACACCGGAAGTGACAGCGACCTTGCCAGTCCCGGCATTGGTCGCCATCTCCATATCATACTCGGTATCGCCCACCATGATAGTCTGCCGCGGCAGCACATCGAGCTGATCCATGACATCGTGCAACATCTGTGGATGCGGCTTCGAGGGTGCCTCGTCCGCACATCGCGTTGCACTGAAATAGTCGGTCAGCCCCGTCTCATCCAGCACTTTGTCAAGGCCACGGCGCGACTTGCCCGTGGCCACCCCCAGCAGGAAACCCTGCTGCCGGCAAATCGCCAGTGTCTCGCGCACGCCATCAAACAGGCTGGATCCATCGGAAGCGAACCAGTGGCGCCGGTAATGTGCGACGAAGGCCTGATGGAAGCTCGCATCACGGCCGGGAACCAGGGTATCGATGGCCTCGCGCAGTCCCAGGCCAATCACATTGCTGGCCACCGCGTCGTCCATCGGCTGCAATCCCAGGTCTTCGATGGCGGCATGCAGGCAGGCAACGATCTGCGCCTCCGAGTCCATCAGGGTGCCATCCCAGTCAAACACAATCAGGCGCACCTCGCCGGGCCCGGCTCCAGGGTCAAAATATCTATCTGCGTCAGTCATGGATTTCCGTTACAGCGGCGTCCAGATTATCCAGCACCTGTCTCAGTTCATCGGGCAATGGCGCGCTCACATTGATGACATCATCACTGCCCGGATCGGTGAATTCAACCATATGTGCATGTAAAAACAAACGCCGCAGACCGTATGTCTTCATGCGGCGGTTGAATTCGGGATCCCCGTATTTTTCATCACCGGCCAGTGGCTGACCGATATGGGCCGCATGCACGCGGATTTGGTGAGTCCGGCCGGTTTTGAGTTCAATATCGACCAGGCTCGCGAGACCGTGCTCCGACACGGGATGGAAAATCGTCTCTGCCTGCTTGCCATCTGCATCGACCCTGACGATCCGCTCGCCGCCCTGCAGCCGGTTTTTCCTCAGCGCGGCCTGGATATGCCTGGGGCCTCCTGACCATCCGCCACGCAGCAAGGCCAGGTAGCGCTTGTGCATCGAACCGAGGCGTAACTGCTCATGCAGTGCACGCAGGGCGCTGCGTCGCTTGGCGATGATCAGGCATCCCGAGGTGTCACGGTCCAGACGATGCACCAGTTCCAGGTAAGGGGCCCGGGGCCGCTGGATCCGCAGTGCCTCGATCACCCCATAGCTGATCCCGCTGCCCCCGTGCACGGCAATCCCGGACGGTTTATCGATCACCAGCAGCCGCGCATCCTCGAACACGATGGAGTCCTCGATTTGAGGCAAGCGTGTTTCTGCCGTGATTCTTTGCTGCCCGGGGGTAATCCGCAGCGGTGGAATCCGGACAGTATCACCCGCCTTCAATTTGTACTGGGGCCTTATTCGCCCGCTGTTGACCCGCACCTCGCCGCGCCGCAGGATACGGTAGATAAGACTGCGCGGCACACCCTTCAGGTGACGCGCCAGAAAATTGTCTATGCGTTGTCCCGCTTCCTCCGCGTTCACGTCAACGTGGCGGACCTTGATCGGTGTTTTCCCAGCGGATTCGGCCATGCCTGCGACTACCAAGGTTAACTAGCGGCCGGATTGTACCCCTTTGGCTGCCAGACTTTCAGTGCCGGGGTTTGCGAGGTCAATGCAAGGTTGCTATAGTCCATCGAGACGTGCACCTGACACCTATTAATATACGTGCGCATAACACGTCACAGACACCCATTTCCTGCTGGATATCGCGTGATACTAAATCACTGAATCTTCAGCTTTTTCAGAAATATACTGAAATCGGATCAATTTTTTATTAATTAACGACAAGCGCTCCCGTGACTTTCGTATCACATTTCATTGTTGAGACCATCATTCACCACCTCTGGTCAGTGGTCTGCATGATCTCAGCTGCCCCCTGGCGGGCAGTCGTCACATTATGCCAGATGCTGTGTGTTGCACAGGATGCGGTCGAGCGCATGAGAGATAAAAAACATGAAAAGGATGCTTATCAACACCACGCAACCCGAAGAGTTGCGTGTGGCCCTGGTCGATGGCCAGAAACTCTACGATCTTGATATCGAGGTCCCCTCCCGCGGTCAGAAAAAGTCCAACGTCTACAAGGGTAAAATCACCCGCATCGAGCCGAGCCTGGAAGCGGCCTTTGTCGACTATGGCGCCGACCGCCATGGCTTTCTGCCACTCAAGGAAGTTGCCCGCAGTTATTTCTCCGAGTCCGCCCGTAGCGGCGGCGGCCGACAGAGTATCAAGGACGCCCTCAGGGAGGGCCAGGAACTCGTCGTCCAGGTCGAGAAGGAGGAACGCGGCACCAAGGGTGCCGCCCTCACCACCTTCATCAGCCTCGCCGGGCGCTACCTCGTCCTGATGCCCAACAATCCGCGTGCCGGCGGTGTCTCCCGGCGCATCCAGGGCGAAGACCGCAACTTCGTCCGCGATGCCATGAGCGCAATGAATATCCCGGAGGGCATGGGAATGATCGTGCGCACGGCTGGAGTGGGCCGGGGCACCGATGAACTGCAGTGGGACCTCGACTACCTGGTCACGCTGTGGGAGGCCATCAGCAAGGCATCCGAAGAGAAACCGGCGCCCTTCCTGATCTACCAGGAAAGCAATGTCATTATTCGTGCGTTGCGCGACTACCTGCGCAAGGACATCGCTGAAATCCTGGTCGACAGCCAGGAAATTTATGACAAGGCAAGGGATTTCATGGCGCAGGTCATGCCGCATAACCTGGACAAGCTAAAGCTCTACCAGGACTCGACCCCGCTGTTCAGCCGCTATCAGATTGAATCCCAGATCGAATCGGCCTTTCAGCGCGAGGTCTCGCTGCCCGCCGGAGGCGCGATCGTCATCGACCATACCGAGGCACTCATATCCATCGATATCAACTCCGCCCGCGCGACCAAGGGCAGCGATATCGAGGAGACCGCCCTCAATACCAATCTCGAGGCGGCCGACGAAATCGCACGCCAGCTACGCATCCGCGACCTGGGTGGACTGGTTGTCATCGACTTCATCGACATGCAGCCCCCACGCCACCAGCGGGAGGTTGAGAACCGGCTACGTGATGCCCTGAAGATGGACCGGGCGCGCGTCCAGATCGGTCGGATTTCCCGGTTTGGCTTGCTCGAAATGTCGCGCCAGCGCCTACGGCCGTCCCTGGGTGAATCCAGCCAGATCGTCTGTCCGCGCTGTACCGGCCAGGGCACGATCCGGGGGGTTGAGTCCCTGTCCCTGTCCGTACTGCGGATAATCGAGGAAGAGGCCATGAAGGAGAACACCATCCGCGTCGTGGCCCGCGTACCGGTCGATGTCGGCACCTACCTGCTGAACGAAAAACGTGATTTACTCCACGGGCTAGAGTCACGCCACCGCGTATCGGTGATGCTGATTCCCTCACCCGCGATGGAGACACCCAATTACGAGATCCAGCGCATCCGCACGGATGAATTGCATGGCAAGAAGGGAGAGCGCAGCTACCACATGACGCAGGTAGAACCGGAACTGGAGGAAGCACCGATAACCGCGCGGACAAGGACCGCAGTAGAGGCCCCGGCCGTCAGGACAGTTGCCCCGGCCGCACCGGCACCGGATCACAAACCCGTAGAGGCACAGGCCACCGTCAAGAAAACCGGGCTGCTACGCAGGCTGTCTGCCGTCCTCTTCGGCACGGACGCAAAACCCGCGCCGGCGGAGCCAAAACCGGGAACCCGCCGGCGGCCTGATCAGCAGCGTGGCCAGGCCAGGTCTGGCACCGGTCGGGGCGCACGCCGCGGCAAGCAACCCCAGAGAAGAACACGTGCTGACGGCGACCGGCAATCGTCCAGGCGCACGTCACGTCGGGACAGGCCACAACAGGCAGACAGGTCCCAGAAAAAGTCATCCCAGAATGCCACCGAGAAAACCAGCAAGCCCGTCAGCCAGGACAAGGGCCCTGAAGCCGGCGGCAGTCAGGCTGACCGCACCACCCAGCAGGGTCAGGGACGCGGGTCACGCCGCAGTCGTCGTGGTGGCCGACGGCGGCCATCGGGACAACGTCGTCCTGCAGAGGGCCAGAAGGAAAACGCGGCTAATGACAGCAGTCAGACAAACAAGACTGCGTCACCAGCCGATGGCCAGTCAACATCAAGAACACAACAGTCGGCTGACACAGCAGTCAAGCAGGCGCCTGTCGTAGCTGATAGCGGTAGCAAACGTGAGCCGGCAACAGGACCGGCAACGGCAGCCTCGCCAGACATGGTTAAGCCGAAGACTCCGGACAACACGCCGGGCGGAAATTCGCCAGTCGGTGAGTCCAAAGCTCAGAAAGAAAAGGCTATGCCTGACTAGTCGACATGATGCTCAGAGTCCGTACTGCTGGCGTATCTCCGCCAGCAGTCCCCGGGCAGCCTGCTCGACCAGGTCCAGTACCCGTTCAAACCCGGTACCGCCGCCATAGTAAGGATCGGGCACCTCCCGGGTTTCGGCCTGCGGCGCAAACTCCAGGAACAGCCTGAGCTTCCCCGACTGGTCAGCCGGACATATCGCAAGCAGGTCATGGTAATTGTCCCCGTCCATCGCCAGCACCAGATCAAACCGCTGGAAATCCACCTCCCCGACACGGCGAGCACGCTGCGTGCTCAAATCGATCCCGCGGCGGGAAGCCGCCTCCATCGCCCGATTGTCCGGGGTTTCACCGATATGGTAGGCATGCGTACCGGCCGAATCGATGTGGATGTGTCCGGACAGACCTTCATTTTCCACCAGGTACTCGAATACACCCTGGGCAGTCGGCGACCGGCAAATATTGCCCATGCAGACGAATAATACGGATACTGGTACGTTCTCAGTCATATCTCATTATATTCAATTTAATTCAATTACTTGCAATACAGCAAGGGAAAATCTCCGGTTACCGGGCCATTGTGGTTATAAGTAGTATCCCGAATTGTTTCTTAACAATCCGCAGTTTATATTGAGGTCGTGTTTTTTTCATAGTCGTGACTCCTCACGGTGGCCGCAAGGCCGCCGTTTTTTCATGAAGGCATCCTGGTATTCAAGAAATTCCGCTGGTCGAAATACGTAGATCCCCCGATTGCCGCATTCATTTCCGAAGATCAATAATAAGCCGACGACAATTTTAACAACACCACAGCAATCAGATTGGCGGCGGAACACCAGCATAGACACCATCACAGAACGATCAGTGGGCAGGTTATCTTATACGTATGGACTTCATAGTTATATTGCTACTGGTATTTTCCGGTACGCTGCACGCTGCAACCAGCAACCCTGACCCTGAGGCCGTGTTTGACAAGACCATCTGGACAGCCTCACTTGAAAGGAACACAGGTTATACCGGACCTCAGGAATACAGAATATGGGCAGTTGATATGATGGGCAATACCGGACCCGCTGATTTCGGGAACAAGAACGTCACCGGGCCGGAGACCGGGATTCAGCACGCGCTCCGTGGCACGCCTGCCGGGACTCCTGATCCCCCAACCCGCCTGAGTTTCTTCTACCTTCTGGGAACAGCCATCATCATTGCCCTGTTCGTCGAGATACTCAGCAAGAAGGATATCTGACAGGCCCGCTGACAAGAGCTGTACTATTGCGCTTCCAGATGTGCAGCCATGCGCACCAGTACCGGCAAGGATTCGGCCTGCATCTTTTGCATCACCTTGGAGCGGTGCACCTCAATGGTACGGGTGCTGACACCTAGATGCTCGGCGAGGGTCTTGTTCGACATTCCCTGCACAATGTATTTCATCACTTGCCGCTCACGTTGTGTAAGACTTGAATACCTCTCGTATGCGCCGGCCCTTGCCGCCTGTGTCTCATATTCGTCAGTTTCCCGTCGAATCGCGGCACGGATACTCGCAAGCAGTTCCTCATTCCTGAAAGGCTTCTCGATAAAGTCGACGGCACCGTACTTCATTGCCTTGACAGAAGTGGCAACGTTCCCGTGACCGGTGATAAATACAATCGGGAACGCAAAACCGCGTGATTCAAGCTCAGTCTGCAACTCAAGCCCTGACATGCCATCCATGCGTTGATCCAGCACCAGCACGCCGCGGTCGGCAGTGTTTACCTTGTCAAGGAAACCCTCCGCCGAATCAAATGCCTCGACTTTCATATTGACGCTTTCCAGATAAATGCCCAGTGCATGCCTGACGGCAGCATCATCATCGACCAGGTAAACAGTTAACTCGGTATTCATATACTTGCCATCGAGTCTGATAAAGGAAGGCTGAATCCAAAACGCGCACCATTCCGGTACGCGCTGTCAACCCACAGTTTTCCACCATGGGCCTCAATCGTGGAGCGACAGATGGTCAGCCCTATACCCATTCCGGACGCCTTACTTGTCTTGAAAGGTTTGAACAACTTGTCACGTATATCAGCGGTAATACCGGGACCGTTGTCTGTTACTGTGACTTCAATCGAATCATTCGATGATATCGCGGTCCTGAATTCCACCCTGGCTTCATTGACATCGGCTTCTTCAATGGCTTCCACACTATTACGGAGCAGATTGATCAGCGCCTGCTCCATCTGAACCTGATCCAGCATGACCTTGCGCCCCTGCCCTTGCAGGTCAAGCTTGATAATGACCTCGGCATCGCGCAGGTCCCACTTCATCATGTCAATAACCCTAAGTACCACATCATCGAAAACCACCGCTTCCATTTTGGTCTCGCCCCTGGAAACGACACGACGCAGGTTATGGATGATTTCTCCGGCCCGCAAGGCCTGTTCCCTGGCACGTTTCAGGATCTCGTCAAGATCCCGCGGGGGTGAGGGCAACTGTTCGAGCAGTAACATGGCGGATTCGCAATAACTGGCTATTGCAGTCAGGGGCTGATTTAACTCGTGCGCCATACCAGTGGCCATTTCCCCAATGGTATTCAACTGTGTCGCTCTCGCATGCTCGCGTGCACGGCGCTTTTCATTCAGCTCCAGATTCTTGAGTTCGGTTATATCCCGGCCTTCCGGGATGATGTTCACCGTTTCGCCCTGCTCGTTAATGACGGGTTTGAGCGAAAAGTCCACAATGATGCGCTTCCCGTCGGCTGCATAGTGCTCCGACTCATAACGTACCAGCTTGCCGTGCGCGGCTTTGTTTAGCCCAGCCTTGAGACGGTCCTGGGCCCTGGGCGAGTGTGTCCACCAGGGGGTCTCCCAGAATGGCCGCCCGATGACATCCTCATTGCTGGCGCCGACCAGATCCAGGGCCGTCTGATTGGCCTCCAGCACTGTCCCGTCGGGGTCGAGGAGACCAATGAACTGAAAGGTGGAATTGAACAGGGAACGAAACCGCTGCTCGCTTAATTTCAGATCAATTTCGCTCTTCACCCGATCGCTTACGTCCCAGCAGTAACCGATATAACCCTCGAAGGTGCCATCATCCATAAAGCGGGGTATTCCGGTATCAACTATCCAGCCGTAGCTCCCGTCATGGCGACGCAGGCGGTACTCCAGGATAAAATCCTTGCGCGCATCGGTGGCAGAGATATAGGTATCCAGACAGTACTTCAGGTCATCGGGGTGTACACCCTCGGTCCAGCCATCACCCAGTTCCTGCTCGGTGGTCCGTCCCGTGAAGGACAGCCAGGCGGCGTTAAACCAGGTGCCACCTTTGGAAGTGTCGGATAACCAGATCAGTGCCGGTGCCCGGTCGGCCATGCGACGGAATCTCTGTTCACTTTCGCGCAGGCCGAGTTCGGCCCTTTTGTACTTGCTGATGTCGGTGATAAATCCCTCGAGTGCAACCAGCTCGCCGACAGCATCGTAGACAGCCTGCCCCTGCTCCCATACCCACTTGGTCTCCCCGGCGGCGCTGATTAATCGGTAGATATGCTGGAAGCGGCGCTTCTCGCGGATGGCGGTCTCGATCTCACGGGTGAGGGGCTCCCGATCGTCGGGGTGGACCAGCTGCTGTTGAAAGGATATTTTATGATTGAGAAAATCGCTGGCGCTGTAGCCGGTGAGTTCCTGACAGCCATCGTTGATAAATTCCATCGTACAGTCTTCATCGTGCTGGCAGCGATAGACCAGGCCCGGGAGGTTGTCCAGCAGCGTCTCCAGGGATATCCGCGTCTTGTACCGGGTCTCTTCGACCGGTTGACTATCGGTAATTTCTTGCACGCTGTCTATCCTGTTGTCAGACCATAAGCGAAGATTTTACTGTTCGATTGATAACGGGGCCGAGCGGGTATTTCTCAGGCATTATTGCGATTTTATAAGCAAAAACCGCCAGGCGAATACTGTCACAGGTACATTAAAATGCCCCGGATGTGTTCGGTCGGGCTGGTGGCACTGCCCCACCACTCACACGGCTGTCAGGCCTCCCTGACTCCTGCTGCCTGTTCCGATTTATCCGAGGCATCCCAAGAATGACTCACAAGGCTGGCACTGCAAAGAATGCCGTTCAGCCTTATCACCCTTGTAATATAATTATAGTCCCTGCCAGCGGTCCTGCCAGAATGGCCCAAACGGCATGCCGGGCGGGTTGTAGCGGGACTGAGAGGATCAGATCAGGAGCCGCCTGCACCCACCACCGTGAGGAAGGACTCCGAGAGTTCACCCCGCCCCGCCTTGTTGAGGATCTGTTCAGCCGTCTGGACAATATCAGACAGCGGCCCGGTAAAAATCACCATCCCGAGCTGCAGGGTCGCAGGTATATCGGCAATAGGGGTCTGGACATTCGGATGCTCCGGCGGGAGGAAGACCATCCTGATTTCTTCCACCTCGGACGGAATGGACTCGCAGCCGCCGCCGGGGGCAACGTATGCAAACAATTCCTCGGGGCTGTGCAGCGGCACGCTCTCCTCATTGAATTCAATGTCCCCGGCCTTGGCCCTGAACTCCACAGCGAGAATCGGTTTCATGCTTTGGTCACCTCTTGACTAGCCCCCACACATCATAATGTAATGAATCGGAATCGGCCAGAACAGGTGAACAGCGTCCGCTGGCCTTAAGAGGGGCAGAATCCCCTATGGTATCAACATCATTGTGCGTCCCGTCGGGGCAATCAAAGGCTGCTCACATACGGAATCGTTTATACTTACAGTTAAGCACACAGGTAGGCTTACGCAGGGGGTACGGTATGAATACCAACGATAGACCTGCTGGAAACGAACTGGTCGCTTGCGAAATTTGCCTCAAGGAGATCCCCGTCTCCGAGGCCAAAATCGAAGAGGCTTCAGACTATGTGCTCCATTTCTGCGGCATTGATTGCTACCAGCAGTGGAAGCAGCAAGAGCTCGATGAGACCCAGCGAGATAGCCCGAGCTCAGACTGAATTACATCATTTATATATTTATTATCTGATAGTTATCTGTCGTTTCCATATTTTACATCAGGTAGCTTGCTGTTCCTGCTGTTGCAGCAGGCGTTCGACCCGCAGCAGGTCGGCCTCGGTATCAACCCCCGGGCCCGGTACCGCCATCGCGATACCCACGTGAATCTTCAGGCCGTGCCACAGGGCACGCAGCTGTTCCAGTTTTTCCACCATTTCCAGAGGGGACGGCTCGAGTTGTTTGAAGCGTTGCAGGAAACCCGCGCGGTAGGCGTACATACCAACATGATGCAGTGCATCCTCCCTATCGCGGTTCGTTGAATCACGCTGCCAGGGTATCGGTGCACGGCTGAAATACATCGCATAGCCGGCACGATCGAGCACGACCTTGACGACATTCGGGTCCATCATCTGACCGCTGTCTGTTACCCGGCTGGCAAGGGTTGCGATAGCGGCATCCCCGTGATGGGCAAGATTGCCGGCCACCTGCCTGATCAGCTCGGGTGGCATCATGGGCTCGTCGCCTTGCAGGTTGACCACGATAGCGTCTTGCTGCCAACCGAGCCTCTCCACCACTTCCGACAGCCGCTCGGTCCCGGAGGTGTGCGCTACCGATGTCATGCAGACGATCGCTCCGAATGCCTCGGCCGCTGCCACGATCCGCTGGTCATCGGTGGCGATAACGATCTCTTCTGCGCCACTCCGCCGTGCGCATTCATGCACATGTTGCAGCATCGGACGATCCGCCAGCACCCGTAACGGTTTTCCGGGCAGGCGCGTCGAGGCATAACGTGCCGGTATCACCACCTTGAATGCCGTGCTCATATCACTCGCCTGGCTGTCCTTGTCTGATCCACGCTGCCGACTCAGACCTCCTCTTCCCCGGACAGTCTACGGGCTTCCTCTTCGAGCATGACCGGAATGTCGTCCCGGATCGGATAGGCAAGCCGGTCGATCTTGCAGATGAGTTCACCGGCTTCCTTGCGGTAGACGAGCGGTCCCTTGCACACGGGACACGCAAGTATATCGAGTAATTTCTTATCCATAGCTCAACTCCATTAAGGGGATTTGTCGTGATCCAGCAGTTCAAGCAGCCTGGTACCGAATTCCGGTGGCATATCGATTGTAACAGGGACGTACCAGGCGTCAGCCAGGGAGAAATGCCGGCACTTGACTGCATCCTTGGCCGTCATGAAGACCGGGCGATCATCACCAAAATCGAGATCCGTCTCCACAAAGGCATGGTGGTCGGGAAAGGCATGCTCCTCGACCTGCAGGCCGGCCTGCCTGAGCACCGCAAAGAAACGCTCCGGATGCCCGATGGCCGCCACACCATGAACGGACTGGCCACGGAAACTCACCAGCTCCCGCACCACTTCACGGTCCCTGAGGTCGCAGGCGCTTGTGGCCCTCATGGTCATAGGGTACTCGCCCTGGTTAGCCAAGCCGTTAATGACCACGAGATCGACCTCCGCCAGCCGTTTTGCGGGCTCGCGCAGGGGGCCGGCTGGCAGACAGAACCCGTTGCCCAGGCGCCTGACACCGTCAATCACGGCAATCTCTATATCGCGTCGCAGGGCATAATGCTGCAGGCCATCATCACTCAGGATCAGGTCGCAGTGGTTGTGCTCGAGTAGTGCCTGTGCCGCCTGCGGTCGCCGCGGGGCAGCCGCCACCGGACACTGGCTCAGCCCCGCCAGCAACACTGCCTCGTCGCCCACCATCAGCGGATCGCTGTCCGGGCGTACCTGCTGGGGCCAGTGCCTGGCCTTGCCCTTGTAACCGCGTGCAACAATCCCGGGCTTGTATCCGGCCTCCTGCAGGAAACCAGCCAGCCAGGCAACCAGGGGGGTCTTGCCGGTACCGCCCACCGTGATATTGCCCACCACCACGACCGGTACCGGCAACCTGTGCCGCCTGAGCAGGCCGCTGCGATAGACCATGCGGCGCAACCAGACGACGAGCCGGTAGATCAGGGAGACCGGGGTCAGCAGGATCAGCCACGGGCTGCGGGTATACCAGAAGTACTCCAGGCGTCTCATGTCACCCGCTGTCCGCTTCAGGGTTGCGCGAAACTATTCTTCCTCGGCCTTTGAAGTCGCCAGCGAAATATGGATGAGACCCAGCTGACTGGTTGCATCCAGTGCCGTGATAACGGCCTGGTGAGGGGTATTGGCATCCGCCCGGATAAGCACGGGGATATCCTCGCGTTCACCGACCACTTCGCTGATCGCGCCTATCAGTGTCTTCAGCTGGGTGTTGACGACCTGCTGATCACCGATGAAATAGCGGCCCTGGGCATCGATAATGATCTCCAGGGACTTGTCATCCGGCTGGGATGCCTCGGCGGTGGCCTCAGGTAGCTCGATCTGTATACGCGACTGGTGTTCGAAGGTGGTTGACACCATGAAAAAAATCAACAGCAGAAACACCACGTCGATGAGTGGTGTCAGGTTGACTTCAGGTTCGTCATCGCTTCCGGGCTGAAGGTTCATGACCTAGACCGTTTTGTCGAGATCGTGTTCACGCTTGCCGTGCATGACTTCCACCATGCGCAGGGCCTCCTGCTCCATCCGAATCACCAACATTCTCACCCGCCCCCTGAAATAGCGGTAGAACATCAGTGTCGGGATGGCTACGGACAATCCCGCTGCCGTGGTGATCAGTGCCTCCGAGATACCGCCCGCGAGTGCTCCCGGGTTACCCACACCCTCCGTGGTGATGGTCGCGAAGACCTTGATCATGCCGATGACCGTACCCAGGAGTCCGAGCAGCGGCGTGATTGCCGCGATCGTGCCGAGTGAGTTCAGGTAGCGCTCGAGTTCATGCACGACGTGGCGCCCGGTATCCTCGATACTCTCCTTCATGACATCACGGGCCTGATGCCGGTTCATGATGCCAGCCGACAGGATGCAGCCCAGCGGCGAACCGGCCTGGAGTTCCTGCAGGTGCCGGTCGTTGAGCTGGCTGACCTTCTCCCAGCGCCAGACCTGGGCCACCAGGTTCTTGGGCAGTACCCGGCTGACCCGCAGTGACCAGATACGTTCGGCGACAATCGCCAGCGCGATTACCGAGCAGGCGATAATCGGCAGCATCAACCATCCGCCCGCTTGAACAAGTTCCAGCACTAAATCACCTTCCTTTGAATATCCGAGAAAACATGAACCCTGCGGATAATACTTTATTTGCCGCAGTAGCCAAACAGCTTATCGTCCTCGCAGGGCCGGGAGCGCCAGTAGCGCGGCCGCGCACGTCGATGCGCACTGATTTCCGGTCGCTGGCCCGTGCCGAGCCTGGCGCTAATCGCCCCGTGGGTCGCCGTATCGAAGAGTCCGGTTCCCAGTGACCGGTAGCGATCGATCACCTCCTGGCGGGGAAATCCGTAGCGGTTGCGGTAGCCGACGGGAAACAGCGCAGTGTCCGGGCTGACCGCCTCAATAAATGGCCTCGATGATGAAGTCAGACTGCCGTGATGCGGTACCACCAGGACCTCGGCACGCAACTGCCCAGGGTGCGTGCGCAGCAGGGCCTGCTCGGCCGACGACTCGATATCCCCGGTCAACAGGATGCGCTGCCCGCCGGCCGCGCTGATTAGAATGACACAGGAGGCATTGTTACCCTTGCGCTGTTGGCCCTCTACCGGGTGCAGCACGACAAACTCGACCCCGTCCCAGCTCCAGCGTTCGCCACGCCGGCAAGGCGCAGCCACGCGTGAGGCAATGGCCTCCGGGACCCCGGCACTCAACTGTGCAATGCTCAACTCTCCGAGTAGTGATTGCACACCCCCAACATGATCGTTATCTCCATGGCTGACCATAAGCATATCGATATGACGGATACCCCGGCTGCGCAGGTAGGGAACAACGACGGCCGCGCCGGTATCGAAGCTCGCGCTGTAGCGTGGCCCGGTATCATAGACCAGGGTGTGCTGGCGGGTCCGTACCACGGTCGACAGGCCCTGTCCGACATCGAGCAGTGTGACCCAGGCCTCGCCGGGGCCGGGAGCGGGCGGCTTCACCCCGATCATCGGGAGCATCAGCAATACCCCGAGCCATCGGCCCGGGATACCACGCGGCATGAACAGCAGCAGGATACCGGCCGTCGCCGGCAGCAGGGTCCACCACACCGGCTGGTGCCAGTGCAGGAGTGCCCGGCCCGAATCACCCATGCCCGCGAGTAACCGCCACAGGACATCCATGAACCAGCCCGCGAGGACCAGCAATGCCGTACCCGCCGTTTCGCTCACGGCTAGCAGCAGGGTACCGGTCAGCGCGGTTGGAACGACCAGCAGGCTGACCCACGGAACCGCGATCACATTGGCCAGCGGTGAGACCAGGGATGCCTGTTGAAAAAACACCAGCAGCACCGGCAGCAGGCTGACGGCCAGAACGATATGCACATGACACCATTTCCGCCAAATACCCTCCCCACCGAGGCGACCCGAGGTGGTATAGATAATCAGCGTCACGGCCCAGAACGACAGCCACCAGCCCGCGGCAAGCAGCGCCAGCGGATCAACGAGCAACACCGCCAGCACGGCCAGGCAGAGCACATGTGCAGGCCTGGTCTTTTTCCCCGCCAATACCGCCAGCATGGCCACACTGACCATCACCAGCGCCCGCCGTGTAGGGATGCTTAGACCCGCCAGACCGGCATACACCGTGGCTGCGAGCAGGGCCGCTACCGCGGCCGCCCTCGGCGCCGGGATGGTCTCGGCGATGGTCCCGAGATGTGACCAGACCAACCTGACCAGCCAGAACACCAGACCCGCTACCAGGCTGATATGCAGGCCTGATATCGCCATCAGGTGGCTGGTCCCGGTAGCACGCAGGGTATCCCAGTGCGCCGGAGCGAGGGTGCCCCGATCGCCGATGGTCAGTGCACGGATGAGCGGCAGGCTGCCCGGGGCGGAACCGATAGCATCGAATTGGCTGGCAATGTTGCGGCGGATGCCAGCCATGAAGCCCAGCCCATCGCGGGCCAGACGGCGGTTGCGTTTATCGTCCCTGATATAGCCGGTGGCGCTGATCCGCTGCTGGAACAGCCAGCGTTCGTAATCGAAGCCGCCCGGGTTGGCATAGCCGTGCGGCCGTTTCAACCGCACGGTGAATTGCCAGCGCTCACCCAGCGCCGGACGCTGATCGGTCCGGTACCAGCTCAGGCGTACCTTGCCGCTGAAGGCCTGTGCCACCTCCCCCTCACTGGCCCGTTCCACGCGGAACAGGAACCGCAGATTCTGTCCTGGAAATTGACGGGGAATATCGGCGACCGTGCCCTCGACCAGCAGGGTACGGCCTTCCAGCCGCGTTTCCAGCAATGATTGCTGGACCTGCTGTGCCTGGAATGCGGCCCAGAAAAACCCCAGCACGAACAACGCCGGTAATCGGGCCGATGGCCAGAGCAGGCAGGCGATTGCCGGCAGGGCAACAGCACAACTGTAAGCGGGCGGGAGACCGGGCAGGTACTGGAGCGTGAGCGCCCCGGCCAGAAAGGCGAGTGTCTTTACGATCATGTTCGTCCCTGAACATTGTGTGATCAGCTCTCAAGGCAGTATAGCGCAATCCGCGGCTACCGCCGTTCACCCATTCGGTTGCAATCCTACATCCGAATCCTGCCGTCCTCGAGGACCAGCACCCGGTCCATGCGTTCCGCGATATGCGGATCGTGGGTTACCACGACAAAGCTGGTCGCAAGCTCCTGGTTGAGCGCCAGCATCAGGTCGTAGACCTGCTCGGCATTCTGGCGGTCGAGGTTGCCGGTCGGCTCGTCGGCCAGGACGCACTGGGGCCGGGTCACCAGGGCACGGGCCACCGCGGTGCGCTGACGTTCGCCGCCCGACAGCTCGCCGGGTTTGTGCGTCAGCCGACCGGCCAGGCCCACACGTTCCAGCATGACCTCTGCCTCGGCCGCCGCCTGGGCAGGCGCACTCCCGCGCACCAGCAACGGCATGGCGACATTTTCCAGGGCAGTGAATTCCGGCAGCAGGTGATGAAACTGGTAGACGAAACCCAGTGCCCGGTTACGCAGGCGTCCCAGCTGCACGGCATTGAGACTCTCCAGCGGCGTTCCGGTGACCTCGACCCGGCCGGCGGTCGGGGTATCCAGGCCGCCCAGCAGGTGCAACAGCGTACTCTTGCCGCTGCCGGATGCCCCCATGATCGCGATGCGCTCGCCCTGCAGCACGTTCAGGTCGATATCCCGCAATACCTCGAGTGAGGATCCCGCCTCGGTGAAGGTCCTGGCCAACTGCGTACACTGCAGGACGCTACTCATAGCGCAGGGCCTCCGCCGGTTGGGTGCGCGCTGCACGCCACGCCGGGTACAGGGTCGCCAGCAGGCTGAGGACCAGGGCGACAGCCGCCATGACGCCCACGTCTACCCAGTGCAGCTCCGAAGGCACGTCGCTGATGTAGTAGACGTCCGCGGCCAGGAACTCGACATTGAAGAAGCGTTCGATCGCCGGCACGATGGTTTCGACATTCAGCGCCAGCGCAATCCCGCCCGCCAGGCCAAGCAGCGTCCCCAGGATCCCAATAATGGCGCCCTGGATCACGAAGATCCGCATTATGGTGGCAGGCGAGGCGCCAAGGGTCCGCAGGATCGCGATATCGGCACGTTTGTCAGTCACGACCATCACCAGGGTAGAGACGATGTTGAACGCCGCCACGGCAATGATCAGCGTCAGAATGATAAACATGACGCGTTTCTCCGTCTTGACCGCCCGGAAGAAATTGGCGTGTTGCCGAGTCCAGTCCTCCACCCGGTAGTCACCGAGTAGCTGGCCTCCCAGCTCCCGGCTGACCCGCGGTGCGGCAAACAGGTCGTCCAGTTTCAGGCGTACGCCGGTGACATCATCATCCAACCTGAGCAATCGAGCGGCGTCCTGCATGTGGACCAGCGCCACGCCCCGGTCGTATTCATACATACCGACCTCGAACAGCCCGATCACCCTGAAGCGCTTGAGCCGCGGCATGGCGCCGGTTGGACCAACGAGCACCTGGGGCGAGACCACGGTCACGGCATCCCCCACCCCCACGCCCAGTGAATAGGCCAGCTCGCTGCCGAGCAGGATGCCGAATTCACCGGGTTTCAGGTCACGCGCATCACCGACCTGGACATGCGCAAGCACATCGGAGACCTGCGCCTCCTCCGCAGGCAAGATGCCGCGTATCAGTGCCCCACTCACCTGCTTACCGGCACTCAGCATGGTCTCGCCGCGCACATAGGGTGCGGCCGCAATGACATTGGGATGCTCGCTGACCGCCTGCTCCACCAGCGGCCAGTCCTGCAGGCGACCACCGAAGGTGCTTACGGTAGCGTGCGAGGCCATGCCCAGGATCCGATCGCGCAATTCACGCTCGAAGCCGTTCATGACCGACAGCACCGTGATCAGCGCGGTTACCCCCAGCGCGATCCCCAGCATGGAGGTCAGGGAGATGAAGGAAATGAAGTGGGTGCGGCTCTTGGCATGGGTGTAACGCATGCCGACGAACAACTCGAGGGGACGGAACATTAAGATTCCCGGGTTCAGTTAATCTGGAGCAGGATCATACAGGCACGGGGGATTATTACACAGACAGGTTGTTAAATATCTATCCTGAAAAAAGAAAACGCCCTGTAAAATAACAGGGCGTTCTATTCTAAGGCGAATGGATCGAATGCGACCCCAGAACCAGGCAGTCCTTAGTCGATCACCAGGTTGCCTGTGCCCAGGAGATTATCGATGACCCCTGCGGTGTCGGAGCCGAGCCCTGTCAGGTCAACGCCGGCCAGTATAATCGTCTGGTCTGCGCTTGTTGCTGGAGTTGCACCGTCACCAGTACTGAAGGCCTCGATAGTGGTGGCGTCATCGCCACCATCATAGCTGATCTTCAGATAGGCATCTGCAAGCCCTGTACCATCAAGTCCATCCTCGCCTACAAGAAGATCGGATAGATTCAGCACATCGCCCTCGCCGGTATTGAAATCCATAATGTTATCGGTACCGGTTTCCTCGACCTGCCAGATCAAGGTATCCGCCCCGGAGCCACCGCTCAGGATATCGTCGCCGCTACCGCCGGTAATACTGTCATTACCTTCCTGTCCATAGACAACATCGTTGCCTGCACCGGCATCAATGGTGTCATTGCCACCTGTACGGCCTTCCCCGTCAAGCTCCGACTCGGTAGCCATCTCCGGATGATTGTCCCGGATATAATTGATGGTGTCTTGCCTGTCCCAGTCAGGGGTCGTCCCCAGCCCCGCCTCCAGCTCGGTAAAGACCTGCCAGCCGGAACCATCTTCTGTAGCGAGGCCCTCGTTGTCAGCCAGGCTATCGGTAAAGACCGAATCACCGAAAATAAAATCATTGCCGGGCCCGCCATTGATCGTATCACCACCCAGTGAGGCAAGGTTGGTCAGCGGATTGAGATCCTGGAGGACGTCGATGAGCTGGTTGGCCGTGAAAATATTGTCTGCCACGTCCGGGTTCGAGTCACGCGGCTCATTCTCCATTTCATTCAGATTGTCAATGTCGGATGCGGATGTAAGCGCTATTCCGATTGCCTCGGTGGGACCAAACTGGTCTTCCAGTATCTGCACTTCGTCGGTACTATCCTGTTCCGAGCCTGAATTATCAGTGCCCGTCACCTGGCTCATCGATACCGATGCAGTTTGATTTGTTGCAAAAGTGCCATCTGCCCTGGTAAACGCTGTCGGCATGCCATCGGAGATAAAGAAAGTCTGATTAACGATATTTACAGTACCGCCCGCGTCATTGAGCAGATTAGCCGCATTACCTGACCAGTTAATGGCCTCTTGAAGCGCGTCCTCATAGTTTGTCCAGCCACCAGCACTCAGGTCATTCACCGCGTCCTTGGCAAGCTGCAAATCCCCGCTCATGAGGTCGAAGGTGCCAAGACTCGAGCCACTATTTTTAAACTCGATGATGTGGACACGGACTTCACTGGCAGCACTACCCGCCATCTCGTCCAGCAGCGTATTGACAGCCAGTTTCAGGGCATCAATCCGCAGGATATTGGAAGTATTCCCCTCACTATCCGTAAACTCGACGGTATAGTCATCCATACTCCCCGAGGTATCAAGTATCAGGATAATATTGGCATTCGTGTCAGTGGCCAGAGTACCACCCACATCACCGACCAGGATATCTGTACCTTCGGGACCATTAATATCACCTGATCTGGTCGTGGTATTGTCGTTGATAAAATGCGGGCTCACCCCGTCATCAGCACCCTCGTCATCTGCATTTGTTCCGACAACGAGTGCCGGAAGTGGCTCGATGAACATACCGAAGAACGATACATCAAAGTCGGCGCTGGCCGTGTCGCCGTCGCCATCCGTTGCCGTTGCCTCGAGGTTGACAGTGATGCCGAGTCCCTGTTCCGTGTCCAGGCCGCTGACAGAAGTGATGCGGTATCCGCTTCCATCATCGGAAGAAAACACAATATGGTTGAAATTACCGCTCACCGTACCGCCTTCATTGGTTCCATCGTTGGCAGCGTTCGTATCAATCACAAAGATGACATCCGAGGCAGCGCTCGAACCGATGCCTTTTCCTGCAATATCACCGGAACCAACGGAAGTGGACACACCAAACTCGTCAACGAAAAAGGCTTCCCAACGCCCGGTCTCGCCCGCATCCAGCTTGTTAAGGGTAACTGCCGCGTAATTGATGGATTCCAGTTCCAGGTCTGTTGCAGGGTCAAGTATCGACGTTGGATCGACTGTCGGTTCTGCAAAATATATGTGTAATTCTTCTGATGGATCCGCCCCTGGATCATTATCGATGGATTGTGCCGATCCAACACCAAGGCCGTTGCTCGATGCATTCACGGTGTCAATGACACCATTTTCAGCGAACGCCCTGACAAAAATCATATGTTCCGCCGTGTCAGGTATATTATCCGCAGGAGACGCATCCGGATCTGAAGTAGGCACATCAAAGAGCGCCACATCAAGGGTATTACCGCCGCTGACGCCGGAACCCAGCACAATACCGAAAGTACTTCCCCCACCATCCAGTGGATTCGTATCATCGAGCGTAACCGTATAGGTTCCATCCGAATTCACGACTACAGTGAATACTGTCGTATTTGCCGCATCACCCGTATCTGTTACTGCGGACCAGCTGCCGTCACCATTGTCATTCCAGACCAGGTTGACCCCGTTTGATGTGAGTTGATGAGGATTGCCAGACTCCGTTCCCGTAACCAGTTCACCCTGTGCAAGCCCGGTCAGTGTATATGCCGACGGAGACGCGGGCCCGTCCACGCCCAGAGTGGTGAAATTCAGACTCTTTGTTATGGTATTGCCTGCCTCGATCGCAAGTACACCGTCATGCGGGCTGCCTGCTATCGGACCGTCGTCCCTGAAGCTCACCGTTATGGCGCCTGCAGACGTCTCGGTCGCCGTATCACCATCGCCGTCGGTGATTACAACTGTGGCATAAATAAGATTCGTCAAGCTCACCGAATCATCATGTTCAGCCGCTGAACTGCCAGATATCGGATGTTCAATGGCCTTGTACTGGACGACCGAGAT
Source organism: uncultured Ectothiorhodospiraceae bacterium (assembly GCA_947258545.1). GTDB lineage: Bacteria > Pseudomonadota > Gammaproteobacteria > UBA9214 > UBA9214 > CAMYJZ01. The sequence goes on along the minus strand of CAMYJI010000006.1, from coordinate 28,581 downwards.
ATTGCCACCATCCTCTATTGCCACCACAAACGCGACTAGACCATCAGGATCCGGCGTACCTTCCACAGTGGCTTCGCGGCCGACAATAAACCCGTTCTCTGTGTACAGATATATACTGTTGCCGCCGGTGGCATCCAGGAGACTGTCCTGGCCAGTAAAGGCATCACCCGTACCGTTTGTCAGCGTAACAACCACGGCATCGGTCGATGCCGCGCCATCAGCGCCAAATAGGGTACCGGCGGTCGATACAATATTACCACCGCTGCTGGCACCGCCCAGCGTGGTCATACCATAAACAGCAGTGATTAATCCGGACGGTGTTGCCGAATCATCACCCTGCAGTCCTGCACTCTCATCGTGCGTTACAGATACACCTGTGACACTGTTATTTGCAATCGGACCGTCGTCACGTACATCTACAGTCAAAGAGCCTGTAGCGGAGCTGACTGATCCTGACACTGTATAGGTAAATGCCAGCGATGATATTCCCTGGTCAAAGATCAGATTGTCGCCTGGCGCGTGATCCACATTATCAAGAAGCGAGAATTGATAATCACCGCTGGCTTTATCTACAGTCAAATTCCAGGAGCCATTAGTTGCATCAAGAATAAAATGCGTAGCAGTACTATTATCATCAGCACCACCTGGCACATCAAAACTCACGTCAGACAGGTCACCCCCTATGAATGACAGCGTCCCGGTGCTGACAGTGTTGACACCTGCAAGTTGTGCCGGGTCTTCCTGACTACCGTCATCATCACCCCCGGGGCCATCATTGAGTGCGGCTTCGGTTACCACACCAAAATGATCTTCGATGACAAAATTGTCATTGTCCAGGATGGTCCCGGTCGCCGTGCTGTTGACCGGATCCAGGGTCGCACCCACCGGATCACTCAGCTCCACCGTGAACGACTCGGTGGCTTCCACCAGCAGGTCATCCGTCACATCCAGTGTGATCGTCGCCAGCTGCTCGCCCGCCGCAAACGTCACCGTCCCCGTCAGCGCACCCGTGTAATCGTCCGGCGTCAGCGCACTGCCCGGCAGCACCGTGTAGTTCACCGTCACCGCACTGGCGGACGGGTTCGTCAACGCCAGCGTGAACGTGATCATCGCATCCGGACCCTCCGGATCGCCCTCGGTCACCGTCACATCGGTGCCGTCCGCGCCCGGCGTGATCATCGCATCCGGACCCCCCGGATCGCCCTCGGTCACCGTCACATCGGTGCCGTCCGCGCCCGGCTTGAAGCCCACCACCGTGCTGTCGTTGTCCTCGATCAGGCCTATCGCCGTCAGCGTGCCTGAATTCGCGTTCTGAACATCTGACAATGTCACCGTCAGGTCCTCGAACGTGCCAGCACCACCTTCGAATAACGCATCATCAAGTGTTGGTAATTCTATAGCCGCGCTTGTCTGTCCCGCGGGGATTGTTACGGTCCCGGTGAGAACCGTATTCTCTGGCAGATCCGATGCATCTGCAGAACCAAATGTCACTGTCCATGTTGCGGTTACATCATTCACAGTATTTGGACTGTCCAGATTGACAGTAAATACCAGCGAATCACCTTCTGTAACAACATCACCAACACCATCTTCTGTAGCAAGTGAAATAGTGGGAAGCTCCAGCTGGCTCTGCAGCAATTCATCCATTTCACTGAAGCCGTAGCTGAGCCCCGTCGTCTCGTGGCCGCTCTCGGGTGTCACCTGGCGAGCCCTGTCCTCGATGACGACAACGCTGTGGCCATCGTCCTCGGTCACTTCTTTGCCGGCGGCCGGGGCCTTGCCGACCTCGGCCGGGTCCTGACCGGCCAGGATCGCGGCACGTATAATTTCAGCATCAGTCAGACCCTCACTGACGTACTCCGGGTAGCGGGATGGGAACAGGTCATTATCGATGCTGGCAGTGAAATCCGGACCGATATCGAATACCGACCCGTCCAGCATTTTTACCGCGGCCCTGCTGTCCGGTGCCGTGATGAGGATATCGTCGGCAAAGAGGTAGTCACCGACCAGGAGGTTCTGGGTTGTCCCGTCGGTACGAACCACTTTCACGTCCCCTTCGACGCTGGTGACTTCACCGATATGGGAAATCGTGACAGCGTGCCCGATCGCTTCTCCCGCGATCATGTGGCCAGCGGGATCAAATACGTCCGTGTTCAGGATGGCGGTGAATGCGGGTCCGATTTCAAATTCCGATCCGTCAAGCAAGGCGATCAGAACCTCGCCGTTGTCACCTGTGGTGACGACATCGTTCAGAAATATTTGGCTGCCCTGCTGGAGTTGCACCACCGAACCATCGTCATGGGTCACAGATGCCTGCCCCTGCAGAATTTGGACTACACCGATCTGGATACTTGCCATTGTCGATTCCCCTGAAAGGATCCCTATCCCAATCTCTTACTTAATAAATATGGCTGGGACTGATATTGAAATATTCGCTCTTACTTATAAAGATTACACAACGTCCATTATTAGTACATCGGACTTAAGTACGATTTGCTTTAAATTCAATGCCATTTCATCCAATGTCCTGAATCGATCTTGTCGGCCTTGGTGTGTGGCCGGTCCTGGCTGGAGTGGAGGGCATGTCTTAGTGGTCTCAGTAAACCACGCGACATCCAGACCTCGCCCGCGTGCAGGTGCCTGATGGCTTTTGGTAAAAAGTGGCGTGCCTCATCCATGCACATCACTCCGCGCACACCCCTCGACATCGTCCATATCATCTTGTCCTGATCGTAGTTATTCATAACCACCAGACATTTCACCCGGGGGTAACTCTCAAGTAGCAGTTGCAGGGCCGCAAACCCCTCCTGTTCGATGACACCCTGATCGATGATCAACACGTCGGTATTTGCCAACGCCATCCAGGTTGCCTGCCCGGACAGTCCGGCTGGCATGGCAACAACATGGAATTCTGGGATTTCTTCAATCAGATCGACACACGTTTGCATGGCAATCCGTGGCACAGAAATGATGCTCACATTTATATTTTTCATAACTTATTGTTTCCTTTGACCTAAACGAGTTTACGCCGGTCAAGATAGCCACACAATCGGTCTTAGGTACCAATCCGCCCTTTCGTTAGCGATTTCTGATGCAAACGGCCAATGGCTAACAGGGCAATGCGTCAAATTTACGTCAAAGTGCGCCGGCAAATTGCCGATACCCTTCCTGGTATCCCATGAAAAGAATCCCATGCAATTAAACAGTGCTTCCCTGTGCCGGACTGGATAACAAATAACCGTCGCCTGCAAGGCGCCCTAAAAAGGCATCGGGCTATTCCGGCCGGCTGCACCGGTGCCCTTGCTGGTTGCCGTTATGATATTCGTGCCGCATTATCCTGGTGCCTGTTTGTTCTCAATATTACAATTTTTTACCTTTTGACAGTCACGCTGGGTCAGGCAGGTGAGTTCAGCCTGTCTAAAGAGGCCATTGCAAAGATCACCCAGGAACACGGTGATCTTGCCGGCAGGCGCGTCTTGTTCTGGCAGGACCTGATCAACTCCGGCATGCACCTGTCTGACAGTGAAAAACTGAAAAGGGTGAATGATTTCTTCAACGAGTTGCAATTTGTCAATGACGTCGACCATTGGGGCAAGGAAGACTACTGGGCAACCCCGCTGCAGACCCTCGTGACGAACGGCGGTGATTGCGAGGATTTCTCGATCGCCAAATACTTTACCCTGCGCGAGATGGGTGTACCTGCCGAGGCCATGCGGCTTACCTATGTCAAGGCACTGGAACTCAACCAGGCTCACATGGTACTCACTTACTACCCATTACCGGAATCCGAACCCATGATTCTGGATAACCTTGTGGAGGATATCAAACCTTCCCAAGAGCGTGACGATCTGCTGCCTGTCTACAGCTTCAATGGTAATGGCCTGTGGCTGGCAAAATCACGCCTGGGTGAGGCCAGGCACGTGGGGCGTGCGGACCGTCTCGAACCCTGGCGGGATGTGATTGCACGCATCAACAGCGAACTCGCGCCATAGAATCACTCGTGACATGCAATCGATAATGATTGAACCTATACTGCGCAAACCTTGAATGACGGGATTATCTCAATGACTCTATACCGACAACTTGTGCTGATTATTATCGTGCTGCTAGCTGCCGGATTTATTGGAACCGTGGCCATCAGCACGAATAATCTGCGTCATTTTCTCGGAGAACAACTGGAAACTCACGCCCAGGACACTGCAACCTCACTCGGTCTCTCGCTCTCTCCCCACATGCAGAGCAACGACCTGCCCATCATGAACTCCATGATCGATGCGATCTTCGATCGCGGCTATTACAGATCGATTAATGTGGCTAGAGTAAACGGTGAGGTCCTCGTCGAACGTAACAATCCACTCCAGACCAAAGATGTTCCGGACTGGTTTATCAGGCACGTCGACTTCCGGGTACCTACGGCGGAAGCCATTATCATGTCGGCCTGGAAACAAGCGGGAACAATTCAGGTCACCAGCCACCCGGGGCATGCCTACCGTCAGTTATGGGAAAACACGGTCGACACCTTCTGGCTTTTCCTGCTCAGCGCGCTTGCTGCAATGCTGCTGGCCCTGCTGTTTATCCGGTTCCTGCTGACCCCGCTGCGCAGGGTTGAAATGCAGGCCGAGGCGATCTGCGAACGTTCCTACCCGATCCAGAAAAAAATACCCCGAACTCGCGAATTGCGCCGCGTAGTCGAGGCCATGAATCGCCTGGCGACCAAGATCAACAACATCTTCTCGGAACAGTCCTCACTGACCGAGCGTCTCCGGGAACAGGCCTTCAAGGACCCGGTAACAGGTCTCGGTAACCGGCGCTATTTCAATCGCCAGCTGCAGAACCTGGTCGAATCACCTGAAGAATCTGCGCGCGGTGCAGTGATGCTGCTCGAGCTTCACAATCTCGATGAGATCAACAACAAATCAGGTTATCAGGTGGGTGATGAGACGCTGCACAGAACCGGTGAACTGATTATGTCGCGTCTCGGTGATCACCAGAACTATCATGCAGCGAGAATCTCCGGAGCCGGTTTCGGGATTATCGTAACGGATGTCGACAAGGGCGAAGCGGATACACTGGCTGCTGATCTGAGCACGGACATTCTGCAGCTGTCCGCTGAAAATCTGGTCGTGTCCGAAGATATCGCCAATCTCGGTGTCGCCATGTGGAAACCCGGCGACACAGTCAGCAGCCTGCTTTCCGAAGTCGATATTGCCCTGCGATCCGCGCAATCCCAGGGGGAGAACACCTGGTACCGTTACGAACCACCGGCCAGCGAACAGGCACCGATCCAGGGTGCCGGTCAATGGCATGAATTTCTAGACCAGGTCATTGCTTCCGGCAATGTGGCGTTGTTCACGCAGCCCGTTTACAGACTGACAGGCGATGAACGCGAACTGCTGCACAAAGAGGTACTGCTGCGTGTCCCGGAAAAACAACCGGGAGAATTCATGTCCGCCGGCCTGTTCATGCCGTTTGCGGAACGTATCGGGCTGGCCAGCGCCATCGACCAGCTGGCTGTCACCCGGGTTCTGGATCATCTGGTATCAGAAAGCGCGACAAGTACCGTGTATGCCGTCAACCTGACATCCACGTCACTCCACGAACCGGATTTCGCCGAATGGCTTTGCGGCAAACTGTCGGATTACCCGAAGGCCAAAGGCCGTCTGGTGTTCGAACTGCCCGAGTATGGGCTGATGAGGGATCTGCGCAGCTCGCGTCATCTTATCGAGCGCCTGTCTGCACTCGGATTTGAATGCGGCATCGATCACGTGGGCAGGGGTTTCAACTCATTCGGCTATCTGCGCAGCATCAAGGCGCACTACCTCAAGATCGACGGCAGTTATACCCGCGACATAAACGGCGAAAGTGACAATCAGTTCTTCATCCAGGCATTGACCGATACGGCACATAGTGTGGATATCAGAATCATCGCTCAGGCAGTAGAATCCGAGGCCGAGTTGAATACCATCAAGACGCTGAATGTCGATGGCATACAGGGGTACCTTTTCGGCAAACCGGAACCGGTCTAGGCAGAAGACCTGTATGCCCTAGAGGATGTCTTCCTCGTCCACCATCAGGTTGCCGAGCACACCCAGGTCACTGCGCATGCGCTGGCGTTCCATCAGTTTTTGCTGGGCGGCCGGTGGCATATCCGTCAGCAGCAGGACCTTCTTTTCGATCAACACATCGACGAGATCCTCGATGACCCGAATCGTCTCTGCATCCGAGGATGACAGTTGATTCCTGGCGGCCTCGAGAAAGGCGATCACCTCCGGATCGTCAACCGGCAGATCTTCCACGGCACCGTTGCCGGGATGTTCCGACAATCCGATGATCTTGCCGCTGGTATCACGATTTATATATGCCATAACGCAACCTTATCGACCCGTTCGCTACATCCCTTTAATTCCTGTCAGACAATCGCCTAGACAGTCAAAGATGTTCAGCACGACAGGCTAAATATGCACCCCCGCTAGCCGATGAACTTCCATGGACTCCCGCATTATCATTACGGTGTTAATAAATTGACACGGAAACACGTTGTATCCATATGAATATTATGGAATTATAGCCGATTTGGGATAAAGGACAATTATGACGCAATCAGCCACCGTACCCAAAGAGGCCTGGGATATCCCCGCTGATGGTTCAACGCATGATGATCCGTTACTGGGCTGCCTGTTATTGATCACCAAGATCCTGCAAGCGCCCCGCTCGGCTGATTCCCTGACGGCGGGCTTGCCGCTGGTCGATGACAAGCTCACACCTGAATTGCTGATCCGTGCCGCCAAACGCGCCGGACTATCCGCGCGCATCGTCAAGCGCCCGCTCGATGAGATATCAAATCTGGTCCTCCCCGCCATCCTGCTATTGAACAAAGGCGGTGCCACGATACTGGACCGGGTACTCGAAAACGGCAATGCCAGGCTGATCATGCCCGAGGCCCGGGAAGGCGTCACCGAGCGACCGCTTCGGCAGCTGACCGATGAGTATTGCGGATACGCCATCTTTTTGCAGCAGGAATACCGTTTCGACGAGCGCACCCGGGACACCGTCATCACCCGGCCCAGGCACTGGTTCTGGGACACGGTTGCCGGTTCCTGGCCGATCTATAGCGAGGTGCTGCTGGCATCCCTGCTGATCAACCTGTTTGCACTGGCCTCACCGCTGTTCATCATGAATGTCTATGACCGCGTGGTGCCGAACCATGCAGTAGAGACCCTTTGGGTACTCGCCATCGGTGTTGCCACGGTGTTCGGTTTCGACCTGTTGATGAAAACCCTGCGCGGCTATTTTGTCGATGTCGCCGGCAAACGCGCCGATATAATCCTGTCCGCGGCATTGTTCGAGCGCGTCCTGGGCACCAAGCTGGCCGCACGGCCACCCTCGGTTGGCGCCTTCGCGAACAACCTGCATGAATTCGATTCCTTCCGGGACTTTTTCACCTCGGCTTCGCTGACCGCGCTGATCGATCTGCCGTTCATACTGCTATTCATCCTCATCATCTGGTTGATTGGCGGGCCAATGGCATGGATACCCCTTACGGTTCTGCCGCTTTCCCTGCTGACCGGCTACCTGGTGCAGCGCTCCCTGGCGGGCAGGGTACAAGAACTGTTGAAATACGGCTCACAAAAACAGGCGACACTGGTCGAGACGCTGACGGGCCTGGAAACCGTCAAGGGTCTCGGGGCGGAGAGCCCGCTTCAGCGCCGCTGGGAGAAGATCGTTGGCAACATCGCCAACCTGGGTCTGAAGACCCGCTTCCTGTCATCCAGCGCTGTGAACATCACCGTGTTTCTGCAGCAGATCGCCACCGTCGCGGTCGTAATCTACGGTGTCTATCTCATTTCCGATGGCGAACTCAGCCTCGGCGGCCTGATCGCCTGCACGATTCTCACCGGACGCGCCCTTGCCCCTCTGGCCCAGGTCGCAGCCACCCTGAGCCGTTACCATCATGCCAAGGCATCCTACCAATCCACCGACTCGCTGATGGCACTGCCGCTGGAACAGTCGCCCGATAAAAACTTCCTGGACCGGCCACTCATCGAAGGCTCGCTGGAATTCAAGAATGTCAGCTTCAGCTACCCCGGCCAGCAGGTTGAAGCCCTCAACGGCCTGTCATTCAATCTCAATGCCGGTGACAAGGTCGCCATCATCGGGCGCATCGGTTCCGGCAAGAGCACCATCGAGAAGCTGATCCTGGGTCTCTATGAACCCGGCTCGGGCGCCATCCTGATCGATGGCACCGACATCCGGCAGCTGAATCCGGCCGATATTCGCCGCAACATCGGCTATGTACCCCAGGACACCACCCTGTTTTTCGGTAGTGTGAAGGACAACATCACCATGGGTATGCCCTATGCCGACGATAACACGGTACTGCGCGCCGCGGAGATCGCCGGGGTCACCGATTTTGTCAGCAAACACCCGTCGGGTTTTGATCTTCAGGTCGGTGAGCGTGGCGAGGGATTGTCCGGCGGGCAAAGGCAAAGCATCGTGGCCGCCCGAGCCTTGCTCAGGGATCCGCCCATCGTCGTCATGGATGAGCCCAGCAATGCCATGGATAACACCACGGAAGAACTGTTCAAAAACCGGCTGTCTACGTGGCTTGGCAACAAGACGCTCGTGCTGGTAACGCACAGGGCATCGTTGCTGAGCATGGTCGACCGGATCATTGTGCTCGATGCCGGTCGCGTCGTCGCAGACGGGCCCAAGGAGCAGGTACTCGAGGCCCTCAAGCAGGGACAAATCAGGGTGCCAAAACCATGATCGGCAAACTACGCAACCGCACCTCTGCCCGCAACCACACGATAGATGATGTCGAATTCGCGCGACTGCGGCGCGATGATGCCGGCTTCATGTCGGATGTCAACGCTGCAGTCCTGATCGGGGCCAGCCGCAGCAGCCACCTGATACTGGTAACCACAGTGCTGTTCTTTTTCGTGGCACTGATTTGGGCCGCGAATGCCGACATCGATGAAGTGACCCGGGGCGAAGGCAAGGTAATCCCCTCGGACAAGATTCAGGTCATCCAGAACCTCGAAGGGGGTATCCTGAACGAGATCCTGGTCGAAGAAGGCGAGCTGGTTGAGAAAGGCCAGCCACTGTTACGCCTCGATGACACCCGTTTTTCATCCACCTATCGCGAGACACGGCTCAAATATCTTGACCTGCTGGCCAAATCCGCCCGCCTGAAAGCGGAGGCTGAGGATCACACCCTGCAGATACCCGAACTGGTCTGGAAGGAACGCGGTGGATTGGCCAAAAACGAGGTTGCCCTGTTCGAGTCCAGGAAGAACGAACTGGATTCAAATCTGGGCATCCTCAAGGAGCAGGAAGCCCAGACCAGGCAGGAACTGGCAGAACTGCATGCCAGGAAGAACAAGATAGCCCGCAGTTATGCCCTGCTGAAGCAGGAGCTGGATATGTCAGAACCCCTCGCTGCGGAGGGCGCCATATCCCAGGTCGAGATCCTGCGCCTCAAGCGCTCTGCCAACGACCTCAGGGGCGAGCTCAACGCCAGCCGGCTGGCTATTCCACGTCTGGAGTCGGCTCTCGAGGAGATGCACAACAAGATCGAGGATCTGGTAATCAGTTTCCGGACCCAGGCACGCAGCGAACTGAATGAAGTCGAGTCAGAGCTCTCCGGTGTGGAAGAAACCCTGCACAGTCAGGAAGACCGGGTCACCCGGACCGTGGTCCGCTCCCCGGTCATCGGGGAGGTTAAACAGATCAAGGTCGCCACCATAGGCGGAGTGATCCAGCCCGGGATGGACCTGCTCGAAATCGTTCCCCTGGAAGGCACACTGCTGGTCGAGGCCCATGTGCGCCCGGCGGATATCGCCTTTTTGCGACCCGACCAGGACGCCCAGGTCAAGCTGACCGCTTATGATTACGCAATCTACGGCGGCATTCCCGCTAAACTCGAGCACATTAGCGCCGATACTATTACTGATGAACGCGGTGACAGCTTCTTCCTGATCAAGGTGAGAACCGAGAGGAACTACATCGGACCGGAAGAAAATCCCCTGAAAATCATCTCAGGCATGACCGCGGTTGTCGATGTCATGACGGGTAAAAAGACCGTACTCGACTATCTGTTGAAGCCGGTCCTGAGGGCCCGGGAAATGGCCCTCAGGGAAAAGTGATACGAAAAGGATCCCGGTGTAGCATGAATATGTCTTTCGAAGCGCAGGGAACAACGGTTCGGGTATTGATCGCCAGTGACGATCAGGCCCTCACGACCAGGATGGCCTGCATCCTGGAGACGACCTATTCCCTGACATATGCCCGTACCTGGGCGTCGACACTGGAATCTATCAGCCATTACCAGGAGCACATCCTGTTACTGGACCCGGGATTGATCCAGCATTCGCCGGACCAGTCCGTTGCCGAGGTCTCTGCAGGATCCCCGGACACGCAGATCCTGATCATCGAAATCCCGTCAAGGCCCGCAATCGACCAGATCGCATTCTTCAATGCCGGGGTGCATGGATTTTGCAAGGATGACATACCCCCGGGCCTGCTGATGAAGGCGATAGACGCTGTTCTCAAAGGGGAACTGTGGATGCCGCGCAGCCTGATAACGCGCATCGTCGACGCATACGCCAGGAACAAACAGGTCGCAGTCAATCCTTCCATACACTCTGACAAGTCAGTCGAGTGCCTCACACCCAGGGAGCTCGAGGTCGCACGCATGGTCCACCTGGGTGGCAACAACAAGACCATTGCCAGGAAGCTCAATATCTCGGAACGCACCGTCAAGTCCCACCTCAGCGCCATCTTCCGCAAACTCGATATCGAGAACAGACTCCACCTTGCCTTGCTTTTCAACGAAATCGCTTGAAATATTCACAGAAATTAAGGACACTCCCGGAAATATCCAGTTCCAATCCAATCGCTTAACAGGGGAGTGTCTGCGATGCGCAAGAAAACGGTGATCACTAGTCTGTTGGCCACCCAATGGCTGTTCGCAACAAACGGTGTTTCGGCCCAATCCCTCACAGATGTCGTCAGGGAAACCCTGGGCACCAATCCCGATGTGCAGATTGCCATCAGCCAGCGCAACGCAGTCGAGCAGGAGATGGAGCAGGCCAAGGCCGGTTTCTACCCCTCTGCCGACATCAACGTCGGCCATGGCTGGGAGACCAGCAACAATCCGACAACGCGTGGCCGCGGTGATGGCAGCAGCAACCTCGATCGCAGCGAGGCCGAGATCACCATCCGTCAGCTGCTGTATGACGGTTCTGCCACGGAAAGCGAATTCGACCGCCAGCGGGCACGCGTCAATTCACGCGCCTATACCACCTTCGGGACCTCGGAGGTCATCGCACTCAAGGCGATCGAGGCCTATCTCGATGTCCTGCGCCAGCAAAAACTGGTGTCGTTCGCGCAGGAGAATCTGGCCGCCCACCAGAAGACCCACGAGCAGATCACCAAGCGCAGCGAACGCGGGGTCGGGCGGCAGTCGGATGCGCAGCAAACCCTGGGCCGGCTCGCCCTGGCACGAACCAACCTGCTGGCCGAAGAAAACAACCTGCGCGATGCGGTGATCAGTTTTGAACGGATTGTCGGCAAGAAGCCCGAGGATCTGTCTGAGCCTGACAGCAACAAACTCGTCCTCCCTGCGAGCCTGGAGGATGCGATCGCCATGGCGCTGGCAAACCACCCGACATTGATGTCTGCCGAGGCCGATGTCGAGGCCGCACGCATGCAACAGAAGGCCGCCAAGGCCCTGTTCTACCCTCGCTTTCACCTGGAGGTCAGCGGCTCGGAGAACAACGACCTGGATGGCATACCAGGCCCTAATCGGGACGGCCAGATCATGCTGCGCGGCCGCTACAATCTCAAGGGCGGCAGGGACATGGCGCGTCGCGAGGAAACCGCCCACCTGTTGAACGAGGCCATCGAGGTCAAGAACAACACCCGCAGGCAAGTGATCGAAAGTATTCAACTCTCCTGGCATGCCTATCAGACGGCAAAGCAACAACTGGAGAACTTCAGGATTCACGTGGATGCGAGCCAGAATGCACGCGATGCCTACAAAAAGCAGTTCAATATCGGCCAGCGCACACTCCTCGACCTGCTGGACTCTGAGAACGAGCTCTTCACGGCGCGTATCGATCACGCCAACAGCATCAATGCATTGATCTTTGCGACCTACAGGATCCTGGCGGGCACTGGTCAACTGCTGCAGGAACTGGAAGTCGCACCACCCGCGGAGATTGCGACGGTTTCAAGGGATCAGCCGGTTTACAAACTGCCGGCGTTGTATAACATCCTGAAATAGACGGCGCTTCCGACAGATACCGGTCAGCGGCCTTCGCCGGCCGCTGACCGGTATCCACATGATGCAACCTACATCAGCCTGTACGGCTTTATTTAATCCCCCAAGGACTATACGATCGGATCCTGATGCATGACGATCCGATCATATTCTCGATATTCCTGATCTTCACCGGTGCGGCCATCTTCGCCGGTATCGCATTATTTGCCCGTCAATCACTGCTCGTGGCCTATATCCTGCTGGGTGGTCTGGCCGGACCCTGGGGATTCAAACTGGTCAGCAATCCCTCAACCATCCAGCAAATCGGTCATATCGGAATCATCTTCCTGCTGTTCCTGCTGGGACTTAATCTGCAGCCGGCGCAACTGGTCAGGATGCTGCGTGAAGCGGTGATGGTCACCGTTGTCAGCTCCCTGGCATTCGGTGCCATCGGCGCGCTGATCGGGCTGGGTTTCGGATTCAGCCTCCACGAGAGCCTCATTGTCGGTTCTGTCATGATGTTCTCGAGTACCATTATCGGACTGAAGCTGCTGCCGACGACTGCCCTCCACCACCGACACGTCGGCCAGGTCATGATCAGTATCCTGCTGCTGCAGGATATAATCGCCATCGCGATCCTGATGTTCCTGGAAGGCCTGTCGGCTGCGGGCGTGGAATGGGGCAAGATCGCCACCTTCGCGCTGGCCGTGCCCCTGCTGGTGATGGTCGCCTTCCTGTTCGAGCGCTATGTCCTGCTACCCCTGATGCGGCGCTTCGATACCATCCAGGAGTACGTCTTCCTGGTCGCGATCGGCTGGTGTCTGGGCATGGCACAACTGGCGGAAATCCTGGGGATCTCCTATGAAATCGGCGCCTTTATCGCCGGTGTCTCCATGGCTACCAATCCCATAGCACGGTTCATTGCCGAGAGTTTCAAGCCGTTGCGGGATTTCTTCCTGATAATGTTCTTTTTCTCGTTGGGGGCAGGCTTCGACGTACGCATACTCCCGGATGTGTTCCTGCCGGCTACGCTCCTGGCCGTACTCATGCTGGTCTCCAAGCCGATTATTTTCACCTGGCTGCTTGCCACCAGCGGCGAGTCCCGGGGTCTGTCCAAAGAGGTGGGTGTTCGCCTCGGTCAGGTCAGTGAATTCTCCTTGCTGATCGCCGTGCTGGCGCTCAATGCAGGCGCCATCGGACTGAAGGCGTCCTACCTGATCCAGACGACCACGCTGATCACGTTCATTGTGTCCTCCTACCTGATCATGCTGCGCTACCCCACTCCGATAGCGGTGAGTGCCCGCCTGCGCAAGGACTAGGACTCTTCCAACAATGCCTACGGTTTTCCTGTCCGGGCAGAAGACTGCAGTATGTCATCCAGCGCCGCCACGGCCATTTCGGCGCGGTAGAGAATCCGGTTCGCCGGCGTAATGCCGAAACACCGATACAGTTGCTGTCTGAAACCTGGTTTTCCCAGCCCCATGCCGGGAGGAACTGACTCGGGACCCGATACCAACAGGTGCAGCCTATCATTGCTTTTCAACCTGCCCAGCTCCCTGCGGTCCACGGAGATCAAGTGACTGGTATACACCAGCGGATTGGATTCAAAGGCATAGCCCTCCTGCCAGGCCTTTTCCATCAGGGCGCAGGAGGTCAACGCGACCGGGAACATGGCGGGGAACCGCACCCGTTCTTCCAGTTCATCGAAATAGTGGTGCTGATCCACCAGTGAGCCCGCCAGAAAGTTCTTTCCGTGGCCGGTATTCATGAACTTCCTTTTCATGAAATAACTATCCTGCGCTATCCAGCTTCGGTCCGTGGCTGCATCGAGACCATCGATATGGGAGAAATCGGCCTCCGGCATACATAACGGCATCATCGAATCACGTTGGAAGCCCACTAATACCAGTCCCGCGTTCTTTTTCACCAGAACACGATTGGCCAGCTGCCCCGCTTCAGCGATGCGATTAACCGTCTTCTTTATCTCTATATGGAAAGGTTCATCGGGCCGCACAACGTCCGCAAAAGTGAACTGAAAGTTCGCAAAATGCAGCCGATGATTGTCGATCAGCGCCTGCTCACCGGTCTGCTCCCGGAACAGGGTGACCTGGTGTTCAATCAGCGCCTCGAGCTGGAAGCCCAGGACAATCGGCATCCCGAACGGATTGTCGTGGATGCTGTCCCATTTCCAAGGGTCATGAAACGGATTGAAATCATCGGTAGCATTGCGCGCTGCATCAATGTGAATCTGCTGAAAACAGTAATCAGATGGATTGGATCCCATGGCCACAAGTAGTCATACCCGTAATATATTTCGTCGAGTCTAGCAGACGGACATTCCGGCGTAAAAATCGCGGCTACTGTTACCCTTGGTTATCGAGTCCAAGTAGGGGTTATTTCGTAATCTCGATCTGGTCGCTGGCCTGTACATAAATACGAGCCAGGCACTCGCCCTTTTCTTCATTGAATTTGTCCAGATCGCCCATGTGGCAGTGCTCGGCACCATGCACCAGAATACGGCTAATGTCCTGACAGCGCAGACCGACAAACTGAATCTGCCGGTATTGTTCCCGGGTCGGCTTGATTGAGGAAAATGACTTGGAGACCGTTTCGTAAAGTACTCCGTCACGATTATAAGCAGAGAAACTGGGCACCACACTCTTGATAAAGTAACCCAGATTATTCGTTATCCTGATGCCAATTTTACAGGCATTGGTGAATTCCTTGATATTTGCAACTTTCATCAGGGCACTCTCGGACGGCAGCCCTTGTTCGACCTCGATATATTTCCAGGTATGATCATCCATCAGCAATACATGACGGCCATCCGGGGTTAGAACATCAATACCCTCATCGGTATCTATCGCGGTGTCGGTATCCTCACCGGCATCGGCCTCAGGATCAAACAGCAGCTCCGGCTCAACTGTGGCATCCGTATCGGTTTCAGCACAGACATTCATGCCAAACAGCATCATAATGGCAGCAATCATGCTCAGTAAATACATGGAATTTTTCCCCACAAAGCACCCCCATCGACAGAATCATTATTTATTGAAAGAAAACTAGCAAACCAGCACGGACAAGTCCAAACTATTGTGCTACCAGGAGACAGGGAGCGTGCACATTCCCGCCGGGAAGCCCCCTGTCCCGGATATATGACCTGAAATTTTTAATGTAATAAACTATCTAAGGTTGCATCGGTATCATTACAGCTATTCTGCCATAGACCCCTGACATGCATGAAGCCTTCTATAAATTTAGCTCGGAACCGTTCAGGTTAAGCCCGGATCCCAAATTCCGCTTTCCGCATCGGACCTACCACAAGGCAATGACCTACATGCGTCATGCCTTGCATAGAGCCGAGGGCTTTATAATTATCACGGGACAACCCGGCATTGGTAAGACCACCCTGATCAATGATCTCCTCCAGGAGCTCAGAACAGACAAGGTAACCGTTGCCAAGCTAGTCAGCACCCAGCTCAAGGCCGATGACCTCCTCCGCCTGATGGCCTATTCCTTTGGACTGAACCCGGAAGGCAGAGACAAGGCGGATGTGCTGAATCAAATGGAGCAATTCCTGGAACAGCAACACGAACAGGGCCGGCGCTCGCTGCTGATAGTAGACGAAGCACAGGATGTACCCGAAGACGCACTGGAAGAACTCCGCCTGCTGACCAACATACAAATTGATAGTCACCCGTTATTACAAATCTTTCTGGTAGGCCAGGAAGAGCTGAGGGACGTCGTGTCCGCACCATCCCTGGTTCAGTTACACCAGCGCGTGATTGCTGCCACGCATATAGAGTCCCTCGACATCGGAGATACCAAGGCCTATATTCAGCACCGCCTCCAGAAGGTGGGCTGGTCCGGGGACCCCGCGTTCAGCGAAGAGATCTATCCCATGGTCCATCGGTTCAGTAACGGCATACCGCGACAGATAAACCAGATCTGCTCCCGGCTTCTGCTACACGGCACCATCGAGGAAAAGCACAAAATTGGAATACAGGACCTGAAGACCGTGATTGAGGAACTACGGCGGGAGCAATTGCTACCGACCGGGATACAGGAAGTCGCCGACACTGTCTTCTGGCCGGAAGATCCTGTTGAAGAAACCTATGAAGACACCCGACCGCTCCAATCGTTCACAACCGCGCCGAACCAGCCACTGCAGGCAGCGACAGGAACCATTACCGCGTCCCGTGGCAGAGTGGACAAGAAAGCAGCGACCCAAACACCATTCGATATAGAGACGGACTCACTCTGGATTGAACCCATCAGTCCACACGACCTCACGCAGGAACAACCGGTCCCGATGCCTGGGCCCGCACAAGCGACCGGAGATGATTATTTTCGACCCATCCAACCTGACACAACACCGTTACCCGGCAAGGAAGAAGGCAACAGGATCCCCGGACGCAAAAGGCATCACTTGAACTTCACGGGCATTATTGTGCTGCTTGCTGGATTTTTGATTGCCCTCTTGTATGTATCAGATTCTGATATGGCGATACTCAAGGGAAATGAGCTTGTTTCGTCGCTCACGACCGGCATACAGAAGCTACGCAGCAGCATTTCCCCGACGAAACCCGACCCTACCACTGTACCCGGTCAGACCTCACGCACGGCAACACAGACACAAGAATCAGCTTCGGAACAAGACAAACAGGCCGACCTGAACAAAATCCTCGAAACGGGCGGAGCACCCGCTAGTGGAATGGCCAAGCGGTATGGCCCGGTCAAAAACAACGAGAGCCTATATGATGTCGCGAAAAAGCTGCAACCTGGCAGTGATATCAGCGTCGAGCAGATGATGCTGGTCCTGCAGCGTGCAAATCCCGGGGCATTTATCGACAATAACATCAACAAACTGCGGGTCGGTGTCGTGCTCCGGGTACCGGGCCAGAACGTGAGTACTGGACCCGCACCGGATCCACAGAGTCTTGTTGCCGAACAGTTCGTAGTAGAACAGGTATTGATTCGCAATGGCCTGATGGTTGAACGACTCGAAGATGCCATACTCAGGGTCAACATTAGCAGTGACGGACTATTTGATTTTGACAGCGCCCGGATCAAGGGCAGCGCCAGTCCGGTTCTTCAGAAGCTGGCTGAGGTGCTGCACAAATATAATCGCATGGTAATTCAGGTGGTAGGGCATACCGATTCTACCGGACCGGAAGACTACAACCTGTATCTGTCGCAACTCAGGGCAAATGCCGTGGCGGACTATCTAATCAACCTTGGTCTGCCGAGATCACGGGTTATGTCCGAAGGTCGGGGCGATCGTGATACCCGGCTGGAGCAATCTCCCAATGACAGCCCCGCTAATAAACGTCGGGTCGAGATCTATATCAGACCGGTACAGGATAGCCGGATCAAACCAGGCTTCATGGCGCTGCGGCCATAAAGGGGACCTGCCCGTCCAGTGAATTACCGCGTACAGCCGCCCGGAAACGGCACGGAAACCATTTGGTGCCGTGCTTTTCCATTCACGAGCGATGTCATCGCTGCACAGCCGGTAATATTCAGCACCCCTTCCTTGGTCATCCCGCTCTAAAAATAGACTATTTCCACATATCTTGTAATTTATTTAGATAGTTATCGTATCTTTTTGTTTTTACTATATTAATTAGGTCTACATCCCTCCGGGCGATCGCGCAGGCTTTCTGCCGAAGCCTTAGAGAACCAAATAGCAGAGCCTTGTCCCTAATGTGAATTACAGTTACGTGCCTTTAGACTTCTAAGCTTGGCTAGATGTGACTCGTCACTATGTCGGTCACTCTCAGCCTCATATCCTTTCATGAGCTTGTGTTCATATTCTTCTATGTATTCCTGGTAGCGTTCGCAATTTTCAGCATTTATTACTCTCTGTTTCTCGGCATTCATTTTCTGTATTTCTCTTGCCTGCCTTAACAGTTCACTCTTTTCTGCTGCATCTCTCCGCTGTTGGGACTGAAGATCTTCCTCTTGCCCACCGGCTTTCATTCGGTCAGGCTGATTCTGCGGGGAGTCGTAATCGCTACCAGAACTTTTAGCCCCGATAGGTCTGGGCTGGTCACTCGACTTGGGATTATAGGTATGCCCTTTTATTTCTTTTATTGTTTCAGTATTTGTAACACTAGGCGGTGGAACATCGCCAAAGTGCACATTTCCGTCCTTATCGACCCATTTTTTTATACCACCGGCAATCGGGCTGCTGGCAATGAGTACCAGGGCTACAGCCATCAATACAGATGGGCCAGTAAATAATTTGGCTCGTATTTTGCTCATCGCTAAATTGATTGTATCCAGTTTAATCCTAATACCATTGATATAGATCAAGCATAAGGGCCAACTGCTACAAATGGTCTGATTGAAATGAAAGCAGCGACCCTGAGGCCACCGTGTTTCCAGGGTGTAAGTTACCGAGATCGGCCAAAACTCGTCAATCCCAGAAAGAAAAAGGCGGTCTAATGGTCGCCTTTCAATTGGTTGTAATCCATCAACTCAATTTCCTATATCTGGCAATTCCAGCCAGTCTTAGAATTTCACTTTATTTTGTCGCTTCGAGGAAGATTACCAACGCGAGAGAAAGTGTAATTGATAGAACGATCAGCAATCGCCTGGTGAATCTGAAAGCTTTTTGAGTCATGGCATTTGCGCCTAGGTCAGTTAATGCTGCTTGCCGGAAGGGAACTGCCAGAATCCTGGCTATTATCCCTTGTCGTTTTGTAGTTTTGTACAGCGCTCACCGGTCAGGATTTCTGAGAAAGCACATCCTGAGGGGTAAGATTTTTGAGTATAGGACATCAATGCGAGAATGCTATGCGCAAATCAATTTTAACGTAACTGATTGATCGTACTGTCCAGAGATTGCTTCGCTGGCCGCTCCCGGCATCCATGCCTCCCGCGGCACTTGTTCATCCATGTACATCGCGCTCGCCATGACGTGATGCATCAATAAATCAGTGCTTCCTTAAGTGAGACGAGTAGCGGCTCTGCAACGCAGCATAATCTCGGGCTATGTATTGCAGAGAAGAATATTATTAGAAGAGACTGTAGGTCGCACTACAGCCAGAACCGGTCATAAGCCCACTGTAGGAGCGCCGCCCTTCGGCGCGATTGCGTAGTTCCGATTCGGCCAGAACCGGTCATTCCCAGAATTACCGTAGAGGTCTCAGCTGCAGCAACAACGGACGTTCCTGAAAACAAAAAGGCGACCGAAGGCCGCCTGAAATGAGTGGTAACGGTTAAACAGCTTTCTTTCTTATCGATATTCCTATCAGCCCCAGCAGACCG
Organism: uncultured Ectothiorhodospiraceae bacterium; assembly: GCA_947258545.1. Classification (GTDB taxonomy): domain Bacteria; phylum Pseudomonadota; class Gammaproteobacteria; order UBA9214; family UBA9214; genus CAMYJZ01. Next base: position 9,044 of record CAMYJI010000006.1, on the reverse strand, counting down.
GAGCCGAAGAGCCATACCGCGCCAGGTAGTGGTACTGCAGAAGTGGCACGGAAGATCATTTCACCGTAGAACGCATGGTCAGTTGTGGAGCCATTTGTCACTCTAGATGACGCTGAGCGGAAATACATTGACCGAGTGCATGCCGGTGAACTGTCATGTGCAGAAAGGCATGCAGGCAATAGTGATCGCAACCAGTCCGTTGATTTTCAATAATCCGGTGCTGGCGATACCTGTGGCGATCTACAGCATCCTGATGTACTTTTTTGTATTCGCGCTTTACTTGGGCTTATGGCTGACGACCAGGAACAAATGAGGTTACCTGGCCGTGATGGCCTTGGCCCCATCGGGTCCGAGCAACCTTGATTGCCGATACACATCCGAATCCTAAAGGTCCGAGTCCAGTACATTCCGTTCATCCAGGGGAGAATGCTGTACTTCCGGGTTGGGTCATATCGTAAGTACAGCACTCGAAGGGGCCGTGCATGTCCTTGCTTCCAGTACCGGCTAGGCGAGGTGGACATTACACAGTATCCAGTTGCATAAGCTGGCAGAATCGGACATTGGCGCGTTACCGTACTGCAATATCCCTTCACCCTCCCCCAACGATTTCCAGGCGAAAGAAAACCGGCACTGGGCCGGTTGTCTATCGTTTTCCGTATTATTTCAGTGCTACTGGAAAATTATATTCTAACCTATTGATTAATATGGCGTCCCCAAGGGGATTCGAACCCCTGTTACCGCCGTGAAAGGGCGGTGTCCTAGGCCGACTAGACGATGGGGACATAACTCAGCGGGAACCGACCCGCAGACTCCCGAATACAGCTTGCAGCTACATGGCTGCCGAGAAGGTTGCGAACTCTACGACGCGGCCAATCGGCTGTCAAGTCGACTGAATTGTAACTGTATGCGATCGCGTGGTTGGTTGCCGATGCCAGCTAGAATTGGCGAGTAAAGCCGGTCCAGCCTGCTTCGGTATCACCTGCGGTGCTTCCCACGTTATCAGAACTGGGTAGAGATAAACGGGGGTGACAGCCGAGCCTTCTGAAAGCACGCTGCCAACGATTTCGGACATATGAATGAATATCATCACCGGGTCCCTGAACACCACAACAGATCGCCTGCATGGATCCTGCACGCTGGATCAGCGAGTTTAATGAGTATGGATATAGCTTTGCAGCGCCGGGTATATATTTTTGTCAGTGTCCAGCGCAGTCGCTGCACCTGGCGGGGAGATTATTCCATAGGTCGCTAAAACCGTAGGCGGTATATAACCAGCGACATTCGCCAAGTCACTGAGCCGAACCCCCTGGCGAACCAGGTATGCCAGATAGGTATGACGCAGGGCCTCTGGCGTGACCTCGGAGGGTGTGGTCAATCCAGCATCATGTGCAGCACAGGATACCAGGGCTGCCAGGTCACCAGCACCAAGCGGCCTGCCATTGGAATCCTGCCAGACCGCGGCATCGTCTTGCGCATCAACAGGAATACAATCCGAAATAAAGTTAAAAAGTGGTGTTGTAATAGGTATGACGCGCTTATTCCTGCCGTCAACGTTCAATTCACCCACCTGCACGTCGATATCACCCCAGTGCAAATTCTGCACCTCCTCGATACCTAAACCACTCAGCAGACATGCGACCAGCAAGCGAACATCCGGACCAGCCACCTCGAGCAACACCAGCACCTCGGATTCTGCCAGTTCGCGGGATAACTGCTGTGCAAGTGCTGGTGCAGGTGCGTTAATCATGGCCGGCGACCGTTCATCCCCGTTACGATGCTGTAACCGTTCTCCCTGCGCAGTAACGAAGACCGGGTTTATTTCAGAAATGCCGGACCGCCTTGCGGGACGGTTCAGAAAGTCATAGAACCACAGCGTCAGCAATCCGAACAGTAAGGAGCCCGCCACACTGACGCCACTGTCGCGCAAGTAATTGGGATAGCTGGGACGCTCCGGCAGGAAGGCATGCCCCTTGGGCCTGACCTGCGGATACAGCCTGCGGGCATTGACCTGTATCTGCAGCTGGCGATCCTGGGCTTCACGGTAAGCCGTTTCAAGCTGCAGCAGTTCCTCCTGCAGTGCCTCGTGCTCTGCAAACCGGGTGGTGAAATTCATGACCAGTTGCTTATGCTCATCCAGCTGACGCTGGATGCTCGCTACTGCCTGCCGTGAACTTGCAACATCCTGTTCCGCCGCGGCAAGCGAGGTCTGCCTGCCTTCACGGCGTTTGTTACGGATTTCCTGCAACAATAAATCACGCTTATTGACCAGGCCCTTGATTTTCGGATCGACTGACATGTAACGCGGAGTGAACTCGCTTTCCAGCTCCTTGAGTTGCTCCTGTATTTCGACGAGCCGCTGCTCAAGGCTGGCCAGGCTGTCTTGCCCGTGGGCATTCGCCACAGGTCTACCCTGGGCGATTGCCGCTCTGATGGCAGTAAGGCGCGCCTGTGCTGTCACTTTTTCCTCAGCCGCCTTATTCAGTGAATCAGTCAATCCCGAGAGCTTTCTCAGTGTCCGGTTCTCTTCGCGCTCCATTGAGACGATGTCATAATCCTTGCGAAATTGATCAAGCGCCTCACGTTTTCCAGCAACTCTCTGTTTCAGATCTTCGATCTGCCGCTCGATCTCGGTACTGGTTGACTCGGACTCAGCCGATATGCTTTCCATATGGGCGCTTTTATAGACATCGATCCATGCATCTAAAAGCACCGGCAGCAGTTCTTTATCAGATCCTGTTGCGGTCAGTTCGATCAGGTTGGTGTTTTCAATCGATACTGCCGTGAGCATCCCGACCAGATCGGCGAGTGAGAGACCTGATGTGTCCACCAGTGCGGCAGAAGCGGATACATTTTCCAGGATACCGGTCATCAAAGCGTGTCCGGTAAGGTACTGAAGTTCGAGTTCTACATGTTGCGTATTGGAAACATCACCAGCCCGCTCATCAATAACGGGTGGAGTAACCAGCAAGGTTGCCCTGCTTTCATAGATTGCCGGGCGCATGAAGTTATAGGACAGCGATACCAGCAGACATAAAAACACAACCGAGAGGAAAATGCGCAGCCTGCGCCTGTTCCTGATACTGGTGGCATAATCCTGCCCTGTATAGTCATCCGGATAGACTGCCCCGTAGTGCACGCCTCTGTTTCCGGGGAGTATCTGCATACAGTCCACTCTTTATTGTTATCAATAATTATTATCAACTGTCATCTATGTTACATTTACAGTCAGGCGTACTGCTGATGGCCATTGCAAGCCTTGTGGCTGGTATCTATAGTACAAGACAGCACGTCACGCAGCAGCCGGACTTATCGCGAATTCTGCTATTACTGTCGGTTGATTGTTAGATTTTCTCCTACAAACATTGTCAAAGATAGTCAAGTATGCCAAATAAATCCATACTTGTTACCGGAGGTGCCGGCTATATCGGTAGCCATGTGGTGCTGCAGCTGGTCGCAGCCGGTGAACGGGTCGTCGTTCTGGACAACCTCTCGACCGGCTTTGAGAGCGCGGTCATCGGCGCAGAGCTTATCCGCGGTGATACCGGTGACCAGAACCTGGTTGCACGCATCCTGAATGACCAGGATGTCGATGCCGTCATGCATTTCGCCGCACACACCATCGTGCCCGAATCCGTCGCGAATCCATTGAAGTATTACCGCAACAACACTTGCAATACCCGCAATCTGCTCAGTGCCTGCGACCAGGCGGGTGTCCGGCATTTCATCTTCTCCTCGACAGCGGCCGTCTACGGCATACCCGATGATCCCATGGCTGACGAACAGACCCGGCTGGCGCCCATCAACCCCTACGGCACGTCGAAGCTGATGAGCGAATGGATGCTGCGCGACCTATCGGCAGCCGGATCGATGTCCCATGTCGCCCTGCGTTATTTCAATGTCGCCGGCTCAGATCCCCAGGGTCGTATTGGCCAATCCACCCGCAACGCCACCCTGCTGATCAAGGTGGCCTGCGAGGCGGCCGTGGGCAAGCGGGACCATGTCTCGGTCTTCGGCTCGGACTACCCCACCCCGGACGGCACGGGGGTGCGGGATTATATTCACGTGGAAGACCTCGCGAATGCCCATCTCAAGGCGCTGGACTACCTGCGCCGGGGCGGTGAATCCGCCACCCTGAACTGCGGCTACGGCCACGGCTACAGTGTGCGCGAGGTTCTGGACAGCGTGGCGCGCGTCAACGGGAATCCGCTCGCCATTGTCGAGGAACCACGCCGGGCGGGTGACCCACCCCATCTGGTGGCCCGGGCGGACCGGGTCCGGGACCTGCTCGGCTGGTCACCGCGGTATGATGACCTGGATTTCATTGTGCGCACCTCCCTCGACTGGGAGCGCACCTTGCTGACACAGCCGGATGTCTGACCGGGAGCCCTCACAGGTAGCCCTGTGATAACTGGTAAACGGAGCCAGGGCCTCTTCTACCTCGCCCTGACACTCGGCTACATGGCCGGGATCTACGGGCTTTCCTCGATACCCGGTAGCTTCGATCCGGAGGATGCGGGGTTGTACGGGATCATCGCCTGGACACCGCCCGCTGTGCAAAACCTGTTACATATCCCGTTGTTCGGGGCTTTGACCTGGCTCTGGTATCGCACTTTCAGCGCCCTGGCGACAGGCCGCCGACTTGCACTCCTTGGCGCATTTCTTCTGACAACCGGCTACGGTATTTTCGATGAATGGCATCAAATACACGTACCCGCCCGCTACGCGTCTTTTTCAGACATGCTGCTAAATGGCATAGGTGCACTGGCTGCTATATGGCTAATTAACCTGTCAGGTCGTGCCAGCGCCCTGCCCCGGGATGAATAAATCACCTTCCCTGAGCAAGCGATCATCGCCCTGCTAGTCAAGCTGGCAGAGCGCGGCCAACAATGTTATTCAAACATCTTCAGCGTGTTGATATCTGCAACACTTCCAGCTTTGCCAGACACGCCAGCACCATCAGTCCAATTCCGGCCTGAAAAATGGTAATGGCTGAATAATCGTATAGATGGAAATCGCCCAAAACCCTGGCACCCCCCGCTAACAGGCACAGGAGAATTCCCGCAACACCCGCCAGATTCCCAATAAGCGCAATGACTCTCTCCATATCTACCCCCCTTCTATCATGTCGAAATGAAATATAAATATTAAATCATATTGATTTTACAGTCTGCCGACCATGGCTAATTGTAGCTTGATTAGTTTCCCTGCGCCGATGCAATGGTCGTGGTCTTGCGTTTTCTCCAGCGCATGAGTTGCTTGCGCGCCAAATGCCTTATCAACATCCCGGGTGGCATGCGCAGCCAGTGTGAACGCACATACAGCAGCCATTGGGCGATCGAGGTTCGGCGCCGTGGAAAATCAGGATGATCTGGAATCAGGACAGACTCAACAAGGAAGTCCATGAAGAGCAAAGATAGCCTCGATGGTGAACCCTGACCGACTCCCGCCATTGCCGCAGCCGGAATATCGGTGCCCAAGAGGCGATGCGCGTATCGTGTGGCATAGAATAGTGGCCGCATCAAATCCTGCATATCGGCACGTCCCACTAGCTCGTCCCAAAAGGCTGCCCTTTTCCCGAAGTAACTGAAAAGGTCGGCCAGGTCAACCAGGTCACGCAGGCCATTTATAAATTCACCATCGTAGAATAAGTGCACAGCGCTGTGCAGCACCATGTCCACTGGCTGCAATACCAGCAGCCGTCCGTCGGCAAGGGGAATGCTGTCCCGAACGAGTTTTTCCGGGTCCGGGTTCAAACGGCTGGTGAGGGGGGAAATAGTGTGGTGGATGTCCACCTCGAGGCCGCGCTCCGGATGACGCAAGGGGGGCAGTTCGTGCATCCAGGTGCGATAATAACGCTGATCGTATCCTTCCAGCTTCACGCTCACCCAGCCGTTAACAAGCAGGCTTTTCTCGACCCCTTCCAGCGACGCTGCGGGCACCAGTAAGTCAACGTCCGACAGCAGCCGGCCCCGTGCCGGCGGTAGATCGGCGAGTATATAGGCGCTGCCCTTGAGCAGCACCAGCGGCACCTCACTGCCCTGCAACGCGGCAAGTATTCGGTTGATTTCCCAACGCGCCGCTTGCTGGCGCCAACTGACAAACACCCTGATGGCAGCAAAGTGGTCCAGGACTCGGGCCGGCAGTTGCGACGTCAAGCCCATATCGTCCATGACCACGGCGAGACGCCCGAGCAGGCGGGTTTGCCGCGCCACACGCAGCAGGAGGTCCCATGCCTCGACTCCCAGGCCGGCAGCATGCACCGGATCGCGCAGCGCGACGAGCAGGATATCGCCGCCGTAGTTGTCCATGCGACCGTGCGCCGTCATGAGTCGGCCAGCCGGTTAATGGCCTCGATGGCCTCGTCCAGATTGCTGTAGGAGAGGATATAACAGTCGCAGTCGCGCACCAGCCGCGTTACCCCCTGGAAACCCTGCAGCCCCAGCAACTGGTAGTTGAAGGAGTTGTTCGCGAGTTTCAAGAAGGCTTGCGGCTTGCCGATCGATTCCAGCTGCAGGGGCGTAGCGGCCCGGTACCGGGGGAATACCAGCCAGCCGGGTGGCGCCGGGACCGCCGCCTGCTGCACGCAGGCATCGGTGCTGCGCAAGTGGGCGACGGTCCCCTTGCGGGTGCCGTGGAAATCCGGCCCAAACTCCGCATCCGGCGCAAAATCACGGATGACACCGATCGACCGGTTCTTGAGCGGCAGAGGGCGCGGCAGCGGCATAAGCTGGCCATCCTCATGCCGCACCAGGCCAAACTCATCGGAAAACAACCGCCAGCCACGGCTGACCAGCGCCGCACACAGGGTACTCTTACCGGAACCCGGCCAGGCAGGCAGCAGCAGGACCCGGCCGTTTCGTTCTACAGCCGCCGAATGCAACATCAGGAACTGGTGTGCCTGCATGGCAATGCTCCAGTTCAGGCCCCATTCGAACAGGGGAAAGGCATGACTCAGGGGATATGGCAGAAACGGCGCCCGGCCGTCCAGCAGGAATTCCACCTGGGGGCGCCACCAGCGGTGCAGACCGCGCGGCCGTGACAGGCGCACATGAAAATCGGCTATGGCCGGAACTGTCACCAGCGGGAACTGGCCGTAAAAGCGCCGGAACAGGTCAGCGAACGCCTCGTCACTGGAGCGGACCTGCACGGTAAACGGACCGGTCCGAAACAGAATCCCCGTCTCTGCCAGGCGGCGATGGAAATCGTCGGCCGGGAGCTCTGCAAGCCTCACGGGGTGGACTTCTCCACCAGCCCCAGGGCCTGCAGTTGTTGCAGCAGCCGCGTGATATCCATCACGAGCTGATCGTCACAGGACTCGTCCGTTTCCTCGCAAAGGGCCTCGGAAAGCTGCCTTGCAGTGATGCTGGTGCGTTCACCGAGTTTCCGGAGCACACGCGCAGTCAAATCCGGCAGCAGGTGGGTTTCTCCTGACAGGCGGTCGAAGACGGCATGCAGCTCACCCCAACTCTCCCAGTAGAGCGCATCATCGGCGAGCGTCGACCAACATGGTTCTGCCTCGCCCTGCCTTGAAGCTTGCATGAGTCACGCTGCCGTTAACGGTCCCGGATCGCGGGTAATGGATATCAACCGGCTGACGAAGACCGGCCATGCAATAACGTCGGAAAGTATATAACCGGGTGTTCCCGGTTGCACCAGGGCTGAAGTAAAATGCCGGAGCCTGTGTCCTGCTCCCTAGCCAAGGATATTAAAATCGGGGTCCACCGAGCACAGGCATGACCCGGTAATTGGAGATGCGCTCCTGTCCTGGACCAAGGCGATTTTGGGGTAGTAGGTAGAGCCTATAATATGGCCATCCATAGACGTACCTACGTAGACCAGCAGGAAGACATCCTTGCCAGCGTCGAAATCGATATTGTGAGGCACAGTAGGTGTTACTGGTCGACCGCTTTCAGCTACACATTCCCAGGCGCCTGCCTTGTTGACACAGTAGAAATTGGTTGCCGCGTTCCATTCGGCATCCGAAATTTTATTTACATTAGCGGAATTGAGCGGAACGCCATTAGTCCTGTAGAAATCCCACCCGGCGATATCGTCCCATTCCACGAGTGAATTCTCATTCCTGATGCTGAAAAAAACAACCTCATTAGAGCTGGCACCCAGGGTGGATAGCACCTGCCTGCCGGCCTTGCCGGTTATGCGCGCCCACTCATCGTGTGCTGGTTCGCCCGGATCGTCGCCAAGAACCCGGTCTTCATCACGAATTTCAAGCTCGGCCCTTGCGGCGTCTCGTACGATACAGCCATTCATACTGGCTGCGGCCGCCGCGGCACCGCTACGCAAGGTCATAATGGCCGGCACAGCGGCCGCAGATGCCTTGATGAGCTTGCGGCGTCGGGTTGATACACCGGTGATGTCGGCTTGCATGTCACCAGACCCGGTATTCACTGCGGCCGGAGAATCCGTTTTGTTATTTGGCATTTAAACCCCCATCAGAGGCAATTTGTTATATCCATATGGAAAAAAATCACGACATTTCCGACAGTTATTATGCAATTTACGTTCCATGTCAGGTAAGTGGATGTTCCCTATACAGTGATGGAAATATGACGCCCTTATTGTTTTGCAGTTTAACGCTTATTGTAAAAAACGCAAACAGTTACACCCGCCTGCCCTATCACCGGGACCTCATCCACCTCTCTATTAGGGCACGTGGATTGCATTTAAGCAGATTTGCACGTCTCTGGAAATCAAATTTTATTAATTTTTTTTTTTTTTTTTTGATTATATATTCGGGATTAGCATCATTTCATTATTTCATCACTGAAGGGCGGTGATCCCGGATAGAAACCTGGTGCATACAAAAGTGTATAAAAAATTGACAATCCTGGTGTGCGGTTTTCCGGACGACTGCAACCTAGGACCCGGTCATAGTGAACCATCGGCCTCATCGCCGCCAGTCACTATCCGGTTAGATCAATGTCGTTAGGGTGATAAACCCGCCTTTTTGAGTAGATTCCGGGCATATTCAACCGGAATCGCATAACTGATGGCACTGGGTTTGGCCAGAACATTCTCTCTCCCCT
>CAMYJI010000005.1:95231-103483 GCA_947258545.1 uncultured Ectothiorhodospiraceae bacterium | reverse complement strand
TCCCCAGGGGATGCAGGCCGCGCCCATGATGCAGGCGATGGTGCCCCAGATGATGGCGGCTGCACCGGCCGCTGCACCAGCGCCGGCGGCGGCGCCTGGAGCGGCTGAGGCGGAAGCAGAGGAAAAAATTCCCAAGGGGCATACAATCACCTCGCCCATGGTCGGTACCTTCTATGAGGCCCCGTCACCGGGCGCCAAGCCGTTTGTTGAGGTCGGTCAGCAGGTGAGTGTGGGTGATACGCTGTGTATCATCGAGGCGATGAAGATGCTCAACCAGATCGAGGCCGACAAGGCCGGGAAGGTGACGGCAAAGCTGGTCGATAATGGCCAGCCGGTCGAGTTTGGTCAGCCCCTGTTCGTGATCAGCTGATGCTGGAAAAGGTCGTCATCGCCAATCGGGGCGAGATCGCCCTGCGTATCCTGCGGTCCTGCAAGGAACTCGGTATCAGCACCGTGGCGGTCTATTCCCAGGCCGACCGCGAACTCAAACATGTCCTGCTGGCCGATGAGAGTGTCTGCATCGGGCCGCCGGCTTCAACGGCAAGCTACCTGAACATCCCCGCCATTATCAGTGCCGCCGAGGTTACCGATGCCACGGCGATCCATCCCGGTTACGGGTTCCTGTCCGAGAACGACGATTTTGCCGAGCAGGTGGAGCGCAGTGGCTTCATCTTTATCGGGCCGCGCCCGGAGACCATTCGTACCATGGGCGACAAGGTCGCGGCCATCCGCGCCATGCAGGCGGCCGGTGTGCCCTGCGTGCCCGGTTCGGACGGCCCCCTGGGCGAGGATGATGACGAGAATATGCGTATCGCCCGGGAGATCGGCTACCCGATCATCATCAAGGCGGCCGGTGGCGGTGGCGGGCGGGGGATGCGCGTGGTGCATGCCGAGGCGGCCCTGCTGGGGGCGATTTCGCTGACCCGTACCGAGGCCCAGAACGCCTTCCACAACGATATCGTCTACATGGAGAAGTTCCTGGAGCGGCCGCGGCACGTGGAGTTCCAGGTGCTGGGTGATGGCGAGGGCAATGCCATCCACCTGGGTGAACGCGACTGCTCCATGCAGCGCCGTCACCAGAAGGTGATCGAGGAGGCGCCGGCCCCGGGTATCACACCGGAGCAGCGCAGGGAGATGGGAAAACGCTGCGTCGATGCCTGCAGGCAGCTGCACTACCGCGGGGCGGGGACCTTCGAGTTCCTCTACCAGGACGGCGAGTTCTATTTCATCGAGATGAACACCCGCGTGCAGGTCGAGCACCCGGTGACCGAGATGATCACTGGGGTGGACATTATCAAGGAACAGCTGCGCATCGCCGCCGGGTACGGGCTGACCTTCCGGCAGGAAGATATCACCATCCGCGGTCATGCCATCGAGTGCCGCATCAATGCCGAGGACCCGGAGAATTTCATGCCTTCGCCGGGCAAGATCGAGAACTACCATGCACCGGGCGGCCCCGGGATACGGATGGATACCCATATCTACAATGGTTACACCGTACCGCCGTACTACGATTCCATGATCGGCAAGCTGATTGCCTTTGGTCATGACCGCAATTCCGCGCTGGCGCGCATGCGGGTGGCGCTCGACGAGATCGTGATCGACGGGATCAAGTGCAACGCACCGTTGCAGCGAGATATCGTGACTGACCCGGCCTTTATGGAGGGCGGGACGGATATCCATTATCTGGAGAAGAAGTTGGGTTTGTGAGGGGGAAATAACGTGAGAAGTGAAACGTGAAGTGTGATAAGTGAAAGAGAAAATCTTTGCCGCGGAACCCACGGAAAGATAAAAACTTAAAAAGTATACAAAGAAATTTTTGCCACGGAAGCACACGGAAATACATGGAAAAATAAAACAAGTGAAAAGTGAGAAGTAAAAAAGAAAGAATTTTCAAGGAAAAATATCAATAAAATAAATATCATGGTGCGCGCGGCGTACCCTGCCAATCTCAAGAATCACTATCAATTTCATGCCCTGGCTGCAACTCTCTGTAGAAGTGAAACGCGATCAGGCAGATGCGGTCACTGAGGTGTTTGAATCGGCGAGGGCCCTGTCGGTGACGCTGCAGGATTCCGCTGATGAAGCCTTGCTGGAGCCGGCGCCGGGGGAGCAGCCGCTGTGGGGCAGGCTGCGTGTGGTGGCCTTGTTTCCCTCTGATTACGACGCCGAGGAGTTGCACGGCAGTCTGCGGGAGGCGTTGCATTCCCAAGAGATTGAATTACAGGCCGAGCGCCTGGAGGACCGCGACTGGTCCACGACCTGGCGGGATGATTTCCATGCCATGCGCTTCGGCCAGCGCCTGTGGGTGTGTCCGAGCGGCGAATCCCCGCCCGATCCCGATGCCGTTGTGGTGCAGCTGGACCCGGGCCTGGCCTTCGGGACCGGCACCCATGCGACCACGGGACTGTGTCTGGAGTGGCTGGACGCCCATCCGCCTGCCAATCAGTCGGTCATCGATTACGGCTGTGGTTCGGGTATTCTCGCCATCGCGGCGGCCAAGCTCGGGGCACATGTGGTGCAGGCGATCGATATCGATCCGCAGGCGTTGATTGCGACCCGCGACAACGCGGCCCGTAATGCGGTTGCACAGGTCCTTGAGGTGATGCTGCCGGAGGAGCTGGACACGGGGCCGGTTGATTTGGTGATTGCCAACATCCTGGCCAATCCGCTGATTGAGCTTGCGGAAACATTGAACAGCCTGGTGAAGCCTGGTGGCCGCATCGTGATGACGGGGATACTTGCGGAGCAGGCTGATGGCGTGATGGCGGCGTACCGGGGGTGGTTTGATTTCGAGGCGCTGGTTAAGCGGGAGGAGTGGGTGTTGCTGGAGGGGGGGAAGAAAGGTGAAGAGTGAGGAGTGAGGAGTGAGGAGTGAGGAGTGAAGAGTGAGGAGTGAAAGGTGAAAGGTGAAACGTGAAACGAATCAGATAAAATTGCCACGGAAGCACACGGAATATAAAATCAAGTGAAACGTGAAGCCTGTAAAGACAAAAGAATAGATTGCCACGGAATCCACAGAATCTACGGAAAAATTAAAACAAAGTGAAACGTGAAGCGTGAGAATTGAAACAAGAAGCAAGCAACAAGCAACAAGAAGCAAGAAACAAGAAAATATCTACTGTAGGCAAAGGGTTGTGGATTTCCTGTTGTGGGTAGGGGTGAGTCTGCGATCGCTATGTGGTATATACGTATATTGGTCTTCGCCGCTGCATAAGATAGTATTGCAGGTTCAGGTGAAGGCTGATTGATAATAATAATTTCAATTAGTTATCGTCAATGGTTTTAACCGCCAGTCAGGATGCGCGCCTCCCGGTCGTGTTCGTCTGCTGTATCTTCCTATGTTCGGTGTTTCCGTTGCTGGCAGGAGCTGCACTGCCTGACCAGTCCCGGGGTGCGATGCCGACAAGCCGGCTGCTGAACCTGGTTGAACGCAGCCTGCGCCAGCCTGACCAGCGGGAATCCTTGCAAACAATCATCATCGAGACCGATGAACCCGGCGACGTGATCAGGCAACTCATCGCATCGGGTGGAGGCAAGCTCCGCTACCAGTTCGATGAGCGTTACGAGATACAGATCCGGACTGACCGAATTCAGGCACTGCTTTCGCGCTTGCCTGAAAATAGTCTTGCTCGCCTGCCCTGGCCACATGAGGCGGTCGCGGTTACCAGCCAGGGGGTGGCGTTGACTGGTGCCAGTGACATGCAGGTGCTGGGTAATGACGGTACGGGTATCAAGATCGGGGTGATCGACCTGGGGTTCGGCGGTCTGGCAAGTGCCATAGCGAGTAGTGACCTTCCTGCCGGGCAAACCGTAGTGGATTACACCGGGACAGGGCCGAGATCGTGCACGACATGGCGCCCGGTGCCGAGCTTTACCTGGCCAAAATCAACACCGATGTCCAGCTCCTACAGGCGATGAATGACATGGAAGCCGCCGGGGTGCAGGTCATTAATCACTCGGTGGTCTGGTTCGGCGCGGCCTTTTATGACGGCAGCGGGCCGATTTGCGACACCACGGACGTCGCCGAGTCGAATGGCGTCCTGTGGGTCAATGCCGCGGGCAATTCAAGAAATAACCATCATCTGGCGACATTCACCGATAGCGATGGCGACCGCCGCCATGAGTTCTCAGCCGGACAGAATTACAACACCATTAACCTGACTGCAGGTAATGTCGTTTCCTTGATACTCAACTGGGATGGCTACCCCAGGACCAGCACGGACTATAACCTCTATCTCTACAATGCCGTGCCCAGCCCGGGCGAAGTCTGCGCGAATAATCCGAAGTGCGTGGCCAGTTCAGAAGATAACCAGAGGAATGGTCCTGGCCCGCCTCCTATTGAAGCAATCGATTATAATGCAACGCTCACCGGCACTCACTACATCGTGGTTGAGAAGGAGAGCAGCTCAACACCGCATTTGCCCCTGACGCTGTTTTCCATCGGCCCCGCCCTGGGCATAAAGACTCGGGCCAGCAGTCTGGTGCAGCCTGCAGACTGTTCCAGCGTGCTGGCTGTCGGGGCGACCAATCTAACCGATGGTCCTGAGGGGTTCAGCTCTGAGGGGCCGACCACGGATGGCCGCGACAAGCCTGAAATCAGCGCACCGGATCGGGTGCAGACCTCACTCAGTGGCAGTTTTACCGGCACCTCGGCGGCCGCCCCGCATGCGGCTGGTGCCGCGGCATTGGTGCTGGCGGCCAATCCGGGTTATCTGGTGACGCAGCTGCGCAATCAATTGACGATGACTGCGCACGATGTCTCCGCGACCGGTTTCGATTATCGCACCGGCTTCGGACGTCTCAGCCTGGATGCCGACGGCGACGGTTTCAATCACGATGATGACAACTGTGTTCTGATTTCGAATGCAACCCAGCTGGACACCGATACCGATGGAGCGGGCAATGCCTGTGATGAGGATGATGACGGTGATGGGCTTACAGATATCTTCGAGGCCGGTATCGGTACAGACCCGCTGCTGGTGGATTCTGACAGCGATGGTTGGTCTGATTACGACGAGGTGGCGTGGGATGGCGATGCGACAGATTATAATCCCTACCACCCCGTCACCAACCCCACCGGTACGGACCTGAATGCCAACTCGGCCGATACCGACGGGGATGGTTTGCCGGATGGCGCCGATCCGGAACCGTTGGGTACCGTCATGGCTGATGGAGACCTCGCGCCGCTGGGCAGCCCCGATGGCATGATCAATGCGGCCGATTATCTCATTGCCGTGCGGATTGTGCTTGGTGAGCTATCGGCCACCTCGCTGGCGCTGGCGCACGGGGACGTGTATCCGGTGGGTGCGCCGGACGGGGTGATCGATATGTCGGACCTGGTGCTGCTGCTGGGTATGGTGATGGAGTAGCGGTAGGGGAAAGTGAAGGGTGAGAAGTGGAGAGTGAGAAGTGAATAATACTTGCCACGGAATCCACGGAAAGACAAGAACGTGAAATGAGCAAGAAATTATTGCCACGGAAGCACACGGAAATACACGGAATATAAAATAAAGGTGAGTAGCCTGTAGGAGCGCCTCGCAGGCGCGATTAATCTGACAAACCTTCAAGGAACGTAAGTTCTTCCCGAGTTTATGCATTACTTGAGACCGGCTATAGCGCCTTTTTTAAATAGGACCATCGCGCCTGCGAGGCGCTCCTACATTTCACATTTCACGCCGTTATTTTTTTCCGCAGATTCCGTTGCTCTTGCCTGGTGCCAACGGCCCACCTGGCGTCCTGCCTGCGGGCTGCTGCAGGTGATCATTCCCTTCGCAATATAAAGGTGTAAAATCGAGCGCATGTACACCATTTGTCCGGAATGTTCGACGGTATTTGCCATCGAGGCGGGCCACTTGCGCAAGGCGGGCGGTCTGGTGCGTTGCGGCGAATGCCAGGCGGTCTTCAGCGCCGTAGACTCGCTTTACCAGGACTTTGCCGATGCGCGCCAGGCGTTATTGGTGGAAGAGCCGGAAGAACCGCAGGCAGAGGCGGGCAGCAAGCCGTTTGAGACTGAATCCAATGTGGAAGATGACGATGAAGCGGTGGCTGTCGATGCCGGTGCGGAGCCTGCGCCCGAAGTGGATGAAACGCCGCCCGTGTTCGAGGTGCCGGACGAGTCCAGCACCTCGCAATCCCTGAGACCGTCCTTCGCTACCAATTACTGGTCGGAAGGCAGGGTTTCCTGGAAGGATGTCGCCAGCGGGGCCGGTATTGGCCTGTTGATCCTGATGTTTGGACTGCAATGGCTGATCTTCAATCGCACCGATCTGGCCGCTGACAGCGGCTGGCGTCCCACGCTTGAGCGTTTCTGTTCCATCCTGCAATGTGACCTGCCGCTGCAGACCGACCTGTCGCGCATAGAACTGCTGAATCGGGACGTGCGCAAGCACCCGCTGGTGGAAAATGCCCTGCTGGTCAACGCCTCCCTGATCAATCATGCGGGGTTCCCCCAGCCCTACCCGGTGTTCTCGATCGGTTTCTCTGACACCTCCGGCAAACTGGTGGCGGCGCGCCGTTTCAGACCCGTGGATTATCTCGGGGAAGGGGTTCCAATCGAGTCGGGCATGGCCCCGGATATACCGGTGCACGTGGTCCTGGAGATTCAGGATCCGGGCAAGGACGCGGTGTCTTTCCAGTTCGAATTTCTCTGATTTATTGATTTTTCGGGCGTAACATTTGTTAACTTTATCCTGCCCGCGTAAGGGAGTATTATTTCCCGTCCGCTACTTCCGGAACTATTAAACAGACAGAAATCCGGTGCGAATTGGACCTTACAAACTACCTAACAAGTTGATACTTGCCCCCATGGCAGGTGTCACCGATCGCCCGTTCCGGCAGTTATGCCGCGAGCTCGGGGCCGGCCTGGCCGTGTCCGAAATGGTCTCGTCCAATGCCCTGTTGTGGGGCAGTGAAAAGACCCGGCGGCGCATCGATCATACCGGCGAAAACGCACCAGTGTCGGTGCAGATCGCGGGTGCGGACCCCACCATGATGGCGGAGGCCGCGCGCTTCAATGTCGACCACGGTGCCCAGATCATTGATATTAATATGGGTTGCCCGGCCAAGAAGGTCTGCAACCTGATGGCGGGCTCGGCGCTGTTGCAGGACGAGGCGCTGGTGGGCCGCATCCTGGATGCCGTCGTCAATACCGTTGACGTGCCCGTTACCCTCAAGATCCGCACCGGCTGGGACCCGCAGCACAGAAACGGTACCGGAATTGCGCGTCTCGCCGAGCAGGCCGGCATCCAGGCCCTGGCGGTGCATGGCCGTACCCGCGCCTGCGGTTACCGCGGCGAGGCCGAACACGACACCACGCGCGCCATCAAGGCGGCCGTGTCCATCCCGGTGATCGCCAATGGCGATATCACCTCACCGGAGAAGGCTGTGGACGTCCTGGCACAAACCGGGGCCGATGCGCTGATGATTGGGCGTGCCGCCCAGGGGCGACCCTGGATTTTCAGGGAAATCAACCAATTCATGGCCACTGGCCAGCGGCTGGCGGAACCCGCGCCGGCGGAGATCGGACGTATACTGATCGGTCACCTGGAAAACCTGTACGACTTCTACGGCGAGTACACCGGGGTGCGGGTGGCGCGCAAGCACATCGCCTGGTACAGCAAGGGCCAGCCCGAGGGCAATCGTTTCCGCCAGCACATCAACCAGACCGATTCGGCTGCGGCGCAGCTGGACTATGTCCAGAATTATTTTACCGTGTTGACGGCACAACGGGCGTTGGCCGCATGAATCCGCCGACCAGACGCGAGCGGCGCAAGCAGCCGATACGCCGCAGTGTGCAGTCGGCGCTGGAACTCTATCTCGGCGACCTCGACGGCACCAAGGTCAATGACCTCTATCACGTAGTCCTGGATGAGGTCGAGCCGGCCATCCTGGATGTCGTCATGAATCACGTGGATGGCAACCAGTCGCAGGCGGCGGAACTGCTGGGCATCAGCCGCGGCACCCTGCGCAAGAAGCTCAAGACCTACCGCTACCGGCTCTGATCAGGCAGCGGCATTCCCGCGCAATCCAATCACAGGATGTAGGAGCGCCTCCCAGGCGCGATCGACTGTGCGGAAGCAGTGAGAAGTAAAGAGTGAGAAGTGAAAAGAAAAAGAAAGGATTGCCACGGAAGAACACGGAAAGATAAAAACGTGAAACGTGAAATGATAAAAATATGCCACGGAAACACACGGAATTACACGGAAATATAAATCACGTGGAAAATTAATCGTAGGATGTAGGAGCGCCTC
>CAMYJI010000005.1:92870-95207 GCA_947258545.1 uncultured Ectothiorhodospiraceae bacterium | reverse complement strand
TCATCCCATCCTTTTCCCCTCAATGGGAGAAGGCGATAATCAGGTCTGCGCCGTGCGCGTGCTTATTTTATACCCTCTCCCATGGGTGGTAGAGGGCCAGGGTGTGGATTGATAAATGATACTGGCACCCCTCAATCACGATCACTACCCTCATGGGAAACAGTGGCAAGACGGGGCAAACCTGTATAATTCGCCCATACGTAAACACACCCGGATAGACAAACCACAACCAAGGTATCGGAACATCCAATGAACAAAGTCACCCGCGCCCTGATCAGCGTTTCAGACAAGAGCGGCATCAGCGAGTTTGCCCGGGGCCTGCAGGCACTGGGCATTGAAATCCTGTCGACCGGCGGGACGGCGCGCTTGCTGTCCGAGGCCGGTGTACCCGTGGTCGAGGTGTCCGACTACACCGGCTTCCCGGAAATGATGGATGGGCGCGTCAAGACCCTGCATCCGAAGGTCCATGGCGGCATTCTCGCGCGGCGCGGCACCGATGAGTCGGTGATGGACGAACACGGGATCCCGCCCATCGACATGGTGGTGGTGAACCTGTACCCCTTCGAACAGACTGTGGCACGGGAGGGCTGCGACCTGGCAACCGCGATCGAGAACATCGATATCGGCGGGCCGACCATGCTGCGCGCGGCCGCCAAGAACCATGCCGCGGTGACCGTGGTGGTCGACAGCGCCGATTATGGCCTGGTGCTGGACGAGTTGCGCCAGAACGACGGTCGGGTGTCGGAAGCCTCGCGTTTCGCGCTGGCGGTCAAGACCTTCGAGCACACGGCCCGCTACGACGGCGCCATTGCGAATTATCTGGGGGCGGTCGGGCAAGAGGGTGAACGCGCGGCCTTCCCGCACACCCTCAACCTGCAGTACCGTCAGGTGCAGACCATGCGTTACGGTGAAAATCCGCACCAGCGCGCCGCATTCTATGTTGAACAGCAACCGGGCGAGGCCTCGGTGGCCACGGCGCAGCAGCTGCAGGGCAAGGAACTGTCTTACAACAACGTGGCAGACACCGATGCGGCGCTGGAATGCGTCAAGTCCTTCAATGAAGGCCCTGCCTGTGTCATCGTCAAGCATGCCAATCCCTGCGGGGTGGCGCTGGGTGATACGCCGCTGGCGGCCTATGACCGTGCCTTCCAGACGGACCCGACCTCGGCCTTCGGCGGCATCATCGCCTTCAACCGGCCTCTGGATAAGGCGACTGCGCAGGCGATAATCGAGCGCCAGTTTGTCGAGGTGATTATCGCCCCGGTGATCGACCCGGCTGCCGTGCCGGTGCTGGCCACCAAGAAGAACGTGCGTGTCCTGGCCTGCGGGGAATGGGGTGATACACCCACCGCCGGTCTGGACTTCAAGCGCGTCAACGGCGGCCTGCTGGTGCAGGATCGCGATCTGGGGCGAGTGAGCGAGTCCGACCTGAAGGTGGTGACACAACGTGTGCCGACCGCACAGGAGATGCTGGACCTGCTGTTTGCCTGGCGCGTCGGCAAGTTCGTCAAGTCCAATGCCATCGTTTACTGCAAGGACGGCATGACCATCGGTGTCGGTGCCGGCCAGATGAGCCGTGTCTACAGCGCCAAGGTCGCCGCGCTCAAGGCCGCGGACGAGGGCCTGGAGGTGCGTGGCTCGGTGATGGCCTCGGATGCCTTCTTCCCGTTCCGTGACGGCATCGACCAGGCCGCCGAGGCAGGCATTGTGGCGGTGATCCAGCCAGGCGGCTCCATGCGTGATGATGAGGTGATTGCTGCGGCTGACGAGCATGGCATGGCCATGGTGTTCACCGGCATGCGGCATTTCCGGCATTAAAGATACGGCAGCAGTAAGACGTTAAGCGTAAGATGTAGTCTCCTGACCGCGATACCACACATACAATCGCGCCGAAGGTCGGCGCTCCTACAGGTTGCCCACCCATGACAAAGTCATCCGCTGGGTGGCCATGTCCATTAAAGATAGCCATGGAATCCACGAATTATTTTGCTTCTCTGCGGCCATATACAGGATTAAGACGGGGGGCTGGGTAAAGGAGCGAAGCGACGTGCCCCACGCATGGCCGGGTGTTGGGTATGCTACGCTTTGCCCAACCTGCAGGAACTCACCAGACTAGCCACGGAAACACACGGAAAAAAGAATTCACCGCAAAGACGCAAAGGGCGCAAAGAACATAAATAATATTTATCTAAGAAATCCTTATTGAATTCTAAGGAACCTCTGATTTATTGATGCATTACGTCATTGCGAGCGCGATGTACATGGATGAACAAGTGTCGCGGGAGGCAGGAGAAGGTGAGACCGGGAACCGGTCGAGAAGCTGGCCTGGGCCATGCC
>CAMYJI010000005.1:0-92795 GCA_947258545.1 uncultured Ectothiorhodospiraceae bacterium | reverse complement strand
GCGAGGAACAACGTGACGAAGCAATCTCCAAACTATTGATCTGACTGTTAGGAGATTGCTTCGCTACGCTCGCAATGACAGGATACTCGAATTTATCAGAGTTTCCCTAGTGCATTATTAAGATTTTAACTTTGCGCCCTTTGCGCCCTTTGCGTCTTTGCGGTGATTATTGTTGTTCGAATTTATCTACGGTAATTTACCTGATTAAGGAACGGCTATGAACATTCTCATTATCGGCGGTGGCGGGCGTGAACACGCGCTGGCCTGGAAAGCGGCACAATCCCCGCAGGCGGACACGGTGTACGTTGCACCGGGCAATGCCGGCACGGCGCTGGAGCCGGGTATCGAAAACGTCGCTATCGATGCCGGTGACATTGTGGACCTGATTGCCTTTGCCCGGGACAACGATGTCGGCTTGACCATTGTCGGGCCCGAGGCCCCGTTGGTCGCAGGGGTGGTTGACCAGTTCACGGCCGTCGGCCTGCGCTGTTTCGGTCCCACGCAGGGCGCGGCACAGCTGGAAGGTTCGAAGGCCTTTGCCAAGGATTTTCTCGCACGCCACAACATCCCAACTGCCGCCTACGCAGCGTTTACCAATGTCGGCGAAGCCGTGGCCTATATTCGTAAACATGGGGCGCCGATCGTGGTCAAGGCCGACGGTCTGGCAGCCGGCAAGGGTGTCATCCTGGCGCAGACCGAGGCCAAGGCCATCACGGCGGTGGAGGACATGCTCAGCGGCAATGTCTTTGGCGAGGCCGGTCACCGGGTGGTGATCGAGGAATTCCTGCAGGGTGAAGAGGCCAGCTTTATCGTCATGGTGGACGGCACCCACACGCTGCCGTTGGCAACCTCGCAGGACCACAAGGCGCGCGATAACGGCGACACCGGCCCCAATACCGGTGGCATGGGCGCCTATTCACCGGCGCCGGTGGTGACGCAGGAGGTACACCGGCGCATCATGAACGAGGTCATCCGGCCTACCGTTAGCGGCATGGCCGGGGAGGGCAATGACTTTAGCGGGTTTCTCTATGCCGGATTGATGATCAGCCCTGACGGCACCCCCAAGGTGCTGGAATACAATGTGCGTTTCGGCGATCCGGAGACCCAGCCCATTATGCTGCGGCTCAAGTCGGACCTGGTTGCCCTGTGTCTGGCGTCCATCGAGGGTGACCTGGACCAGGTCGAGGCCGAGTGGGACGAGCGCCCCTCACTGGGTGTGGTGCTGGCCGCCGGCGGCTACCCCGGCAGCTACCGTAAGGGCGATGTCATCGAGGGTCTGCCAGCGGTCGGTGCCGGACCCTGCAAGGTGTTTCACGCCGGCACCGAGGCGCGCAACGGGCAGGTGGTCACCAGCGGGGGTCGGGTGTTGTGTGTCTGTGCGCTGGGAGAGACCATTGCGGCCGCCCAGGCACGGGCCTACCTGTGTGTCGATTCGATCAAGTGGCCTGAGGTCTATTATCGAACGGATATCGGCTACCGGGCGATCGGACGGGAAATAGATCATGAGATGTAGGAGCGCCTCGCAGGCGCGATCGACCGTACGGAAGCTGTGAAAAGCGAGATGTGATACGACAACATAGAGTTTATAGCCGCGGAAGCACACGAAAAGATGAAAACGTGAGACGTGAGACGTGAGACGTGAGAAGAGAGAAGTGAGAAGTGAGACGTGAGACGTGAAGCGTGAAGCGTGAATAGTGAAAGCTGGTAGGGTACTTATGTTGCACGGGTAGGTCAGCCTGTAGGAGCACTTCGCAAGCGCGATTAACCTGAAGGTGTGGCAGGTTGGGTAAACGCAGTTGGGGTGGTGCGCGTGCCACTTAATCTTGTCCTTCGACGAGTTACAAACCAGCGTAGTTCGTGCCGCGCGCCCCGAGGCAGTCTATTTCACCCGGATTCAAAAATTCCCCCCTGGCAGCTGCCTTGTTTTCTCCAGGATGGTATCCTCAAGCCCACAACGGGAATCGCAACGATTCAGATTCACGGATTCCCGGGCCATCTGGGATTGGTTTCTTAGAGATAAGGAGATAAAGCATGGAGATTATTGGCTGGGGGCTGGTGGCAATCATTGTAGGGACCCCGCTGCTGGGGATCACGCTCTACAATCGCCTGGTGAATCTGCGCAACCAGGTCAGGAACGCCTGGCGGCAGATCGATGTGCAGTTGAAGCGTCGCCATGACCTGATTCCGAATCTGGTGGAAACCGTCAAGGACTACATGTCCTATGAACAGGAAACCCTGGAGAAGGTGGTACAGGCGCGCAACCAGGCGGTGGGTGCGAACAACCCCGAAGAGGCGATCGCGGCAGAAGGCATTCTGGGTGCCGCCCTCGGCAAGCTGTTTGCGCTCATGGAGGCCTACCCCGACCTTAAGGCCAACGAGAGTGTCGCGCGCCTAATGGAGGAACTCAGTGCAACCGAGAACAAGATCTCTTTCTCGCGCCAGTTCTATAATGACAGTGTTATGTCGCTCAACAATGGTGTGCAGGCGTTTCCATCCAACATCGTTGCCGGTATGTTCGGTTTCCAAGAAGCTACCTATTTTGAAGTGCCGGAGGCGGAGATCGTGGTGCCCAAGGTGGATATCCGCTAAACCTGACTAGTCCGCGAGCGCCGGAACACTTTCATTCGTAAATTTAGGTAGCTACGGAAGCGCACGGAAAGATACGGAATCCAGTAATTATCGAGACGTGAGACGTGAGCCAACAGTAGGGTGCGCCGTGCACACCGTGTTATAGCCACGGAATCCACAGAAGAACACGGAAAGATAAATACGTGAGAAGTGAAACGAAATAGAGGTAACTGCCACGGAAGCACACGGAAGCACACGGAAAGACACGGAAAGACACGGAAAGACACGGAACAATAATCAACGCATGAGATTGTATGGATAAATCACTGCAGGAGCGAATTTATTCGCGATTTACATACAATGCGCGTGGCAATGGCAGCTAATGCTGGGCATGATTTCCGTGTGTTTCCGTGGCTATTTATAATGATTTCTCACGCTTCACCATTAACGGTACACGCCGTTATCACTTCCTGATGGCCAGCCCGACACCAAAATCCTGCCCTGAATGCGGCACTGCAAATCGCGGACAGGCGCGTGCCTGCCGCCAGTGCGGCGCGCCCCTGATCGCCAACTGGCAGGACAAGCCGGTGCTGCGCAACAAGGTGCTGCGACGCACCGACTTCATGGCCGCTGCGCGTGCCAACCAGAAGGCGACCCGCTGGCTGGTGATCATACTCATGCTCACCCTGATCATCATGGGTTACCTCCTGGGGTGGAGTGCGCAGGCCATGTCGGGCCATTTACCCGAAGGGGTCGAGGACATCTGGTTTGCCAGTCGCTGGGGTGTCGTGGCCGCGCTGGTGCTGTTTGCTGTCGCTGTGGTCTGGTCGTGGATCTCGTTTCGTATGGGCGACCGCATTGTCCTTCGTATGACCGGGGCCAATGAAGTAACGTCCGTGCAGGAACCACAGCTGCATAACGTGGTTGAAGAGATGGCGATTGCGGCCGGTATCCGCAAGCCGCGGGTCTACGTGATCGAGACGGATGCGTTGAATGCATTCGCAACCGGCATGCACCCGGCGCGTTCCTCAATCGGTGTGACGCGGGGGCTGCTGGATACGCTCAACCGGGAAGAGCTACAGGGTGTGGTCGGTCACGAAATGGGTCATATCGTGAACTGGGATATCCGCTATGCCACCGCAGTCGGTGTCATCGTCGGCCTGATTGCACTGGTCAGTGACGGGGCATTGCGTTCGCTGCGCTATTCCGGCCGTTCGCGCAGTTCGAACAGCCGGGGCGGTGGAGGTGCAGTGGTGATCGTGCTGTTCCTGCTGATATTCGCGGCACTGGCGCCGATCTTTTCACGGCTGGTGCAGATGGCAGTTTCGCGCCAGCGGGAGTTCATGGCCGATGCCACCAGCGTTCGCCTGACCCGTCATCCGGAAGGGCTGATATCGGCGCTGGAAAAGCTGGCCCTGAATGCCAGGCCGTTCAAGGGGGCGAACCAGGCCACTCAGCACATGTTCATCGTGAATCCGTTCCGCAATTTTACCGAAAAGGCCAGCCGGCTTTTTGCCACCCACCCGCCGCTGGAGCGGCGCATGGCGCGGTTGCGCAATTTGGGGGAGACTGAAGGCTGATGTGAGGTTTGAGCTGCAGGAGCGGTCCCCAGACCGCGAAACCGGACAGCCCATCGCGCCGAAGGCCGGCGCTCCTACGGGTGTTTATTATTCCCCTGCAGGAGCGGTCCACTGACCGCGAAACCGGACAGCCCATCGCGCCGAAGGCCGGCGCTCCTACGGGTGTTTATTATTCCCCTGTAGGAGCGGTCCCCAGACCGCGATGGGTTTCCCCAACCAATCGCGTCGAAGGTCGGCGCTCCTACGGGTGTTTATTATTCCCCTGCAGGAGCCGTCCCCAGACCGCGATTCCGAACTACACCTTATTTACCCACCAGCTTGGGTTTCCTGGCTTGTGAAGCCTCCTCTTCCAGGAAATATTTTTCCATGTCATCGGCAGACAGCGGGTGACTGAAATAGTAGCCTTGAATCTCGTCACAATGCTTGTGCTTGAGGAAGCCCAGCTGGTCTTTGTTTTCCACGCCCTCGGCGACCACCTTCAAGTCCATGCTACCCGCCATGGCGATGACTGCCGTAGCGATTGCGGCGTCGTCGGTATCAGTAGTTATCTCGTTCACGAACGCCTTGTCTATCTTCAGCCTGTCGATGGGGAATTGCTTGAGATAACTCAGGCTCGAGTAACCGGTGCCGAAATCGTCGATGGCGATATGCACGCCCATGGATTTGAGTTCCTGCAGGACCTCGATGGCATATTCGGCATCCCGCATCAGGATGCCCTCTGTTACCTCGAGTTCGAGCATGTCGGGACTGATATCAGAGTCGGCCAGGACGCTTTTGATGAGGTGGCAAAAGTCCGCTTCCATGAATTGTACAGCGGACACATTGATGGCGATTCTGGGTACCGTAATGCCTGCCTCCAGCCAGTCTCTGGCCTGCTTACAGGCAGTGCGCAGCACCCATTCGCCGATGTTGATGATCAGCCCGGTTTCTTCCGCCAGCGGGATAAAATCGTCAGGTGAGATATTGCACAGTTCGGTATTTTGCCAGCGTAACAGCGCCTCCACACCACTGAGGCGGCCGGTAACTATATCCAGCTGGGGCTGGTAATGGAGCGAGAACTCGTTGAGCTCGACAGCCTTGCGCATGTGATTTTCCATCGTCAGGCGGCGCAAAGCTGCCTCGTTCATGGACTGGTTGTAGAACTGATACTGCTGCTTCGGCTTGCCCTTGGCGTAGTACATCGCCATATCGGAGTTTTTCAGCAGTTCCTCTGCATTTACACCATCAGCGGGATATACCGCTATGCCGATACTGGTGTTCACATTGACCTCGTGTCCACTCAGCGTGAGTGGCCCCGACAGTGTTTCTATGATTCGCTCGGCCACCCGGCCGGCATCTTGGCCCTGCTGGATTTCGGGAAGCAGGACTGTGAATTCATCACCGCCCAGGCGAGCCAGGTGGCCCTTCTCAAGGCCGCTGTGTCCGTGGTAGAGCAGGTCACTGGAGCGCAGGCACTGGGTCAGGCGCTCTGCAGTTGCCTGCAGCAGCTGGTCTCCGATTCTGTGGCCCAGACTGTCGTTGATGCGCTTGAAATTATTAAGATCAAGGAACAATAGGCCAAGCTGACGCTCATGCCGCTTGGCCAGACTGACCGCGGAGTCGACCCGTTCCTTGAAATACTCACGGTTGGGCAGGCCTGTCAGGCTGTCAAAATAGGCCAGCCGGTGGATGCGTTCCTCGGCGGTGCGCAGTTCGGTAATATCCTGTGCGGTCCCGTACAGGTATACAACCTGATTATCCTCAGTCACGGCCTCTACCTGCTGGCGGATAAAGTTTTTCGTTCCGTCAGGCGCGATGGTCAGATGGGTGATACTGGTCACGTCGCCTGTTGTGCAGGCATCATTGAACCAGGCCTCGACCTTCCCCTTGTCTTCATCCGCGACGCTGGAAAGGAAATCCTCAACAGTGTTGATGCCGCTGTCTTCGACATGACCGATTATCCGGTAGACCTGTTCGGAAAGCTGCAATTTTTCAGTTTTCGCATCCCAGGCCCAGTAGCCCATTCTTGCAATGCGTTGTGCATTGGCCAGGCGGCGTTCACTGGTAACCAGTTTATTGATTGCGTCGTTGGCTCGCAGCAGGTAACGGACACGATGGCTCAAAAGAGGGAAGTTAATGGGTTTGGCAATGAAATCTGTCGCGCCGGCACTGTATGCCTTGTTGATCGAATCTATATCATCGAGCCCGGTTATCATCAGGACAGGCACGTGCGCGCCACCCGGTAAATTGCGCAATTTAGCGCAGGTCTCAAAGCCGTCCATCCCCGGCATCATCACGTCCAGGAGGACAATGCTCGGGCGGTGCTCCTGGAACAATGTCAGGCATTCCTCGCCATTGCATGCCTCGACAACTTCGAAACCAACCTGTTCCAGTGACGCGGTTTCCTGTACGCGCATGTAGTCCTCGTCATCGACGATTAGTACCAGTGGCAGGTTTTCTTCTTGGTGGTCCATTATCCAGTGCTCTTTACAATGACCGGTTCAGGATGTGTGGAGAATTCATGCGCATTTCTGGTAGAACGACTGCAGTTCCTGTACTACCAGCTCAAATTTTGTTTCAATCTCCGCCAGTATTTCAGCGGCGCCTTCGATGGCATGGTTGCGTCCCATGTTTTCCAGTGTCTTGAACAGCTCGGACAGATCCAGGGCGCCGATATTGGCGCTGCTGGACTTTAGGCTGTGTGCCGCTGTCTGCACGCCCGCAGATTCGTTTTTACTGATCGCCTCACGCAATGAAGTCAGGATGGCCGGTGACTTATCGAGGTACAGGCCCACCACTTTCTGCAGAATGGACGGCTGTCCGGGTCTTTGCAGTGCCTGGATTGCATCCAGTGCTCTCTTGTCAATCTGGGGTGAGACGGCCTCTCCAGGCTCATTCACGCATTCATTCCCGTTAATTGCCGGTTGTTCCGACGACAGCTTGTCTTCTACCCAGCGCCCCAGGCTCTGGCGCAGCTGTGCCTGCTTGAATGGCTTGCTTAGATAGTCGTCCATATCCGCGACCAGGCAACGCTCCCTGTCTCCTTCGAGTGCATTAGCAGTCAAAGCGATAATCGGGATGTGTTGCTTCCGGTCGGATTCCCGTTCCTGCTTTCTGATCGCAGCTGTAGCCTCGTAGCCATCCATGACCGGCATCTGGCAATCCATCAGAATGACGTCAAACTCCTGTTGTGCACAGGCATCGACAGCCAGCTTGCCATTTTCGACGAGCTTGGCTTCACAACCGAATAGCTCAAGCATATTCAGTACGACTTCCTGGTTGACAAGATTATCTTCAGCAACCAGCACGCGCACGTCCATCGGCGGATGCTGTTCCTGTCCCTGAGCTTCCTGGGCACTGCCCTCTCTATAAGAGTCGATCTGACTCCCAACCATGCCGATAAGGCAGTTGTATAATTGTGACTGGCGAGCCGGTTTGCTGAGGTACTGGAGAATGCCGGCGTTGTACATTTCATCTGACTCGATGTCGAGTATGGCGGAGGTCAGCATCATCAGTTTGACGGAGCTGATAGCAGGGTCTTCCTTGATACGGCGTGCAAGGTCGAGGCCGTCCATTCCCGGCATGTGCATATCGAGTATCGCAGCGTCGAATGGTCTGCCAGTCTCTGCTGCTTTACGCAGTATCTGCAGGGCCAGATCACCACTCTCGGCACTTTCGTTATTTATACTCCAGGCAGTCAACTGATGGTCGAGGATACTTCGGTTCGTCTCGTTGTCATCGACGGAGAGGATGCGTACACCCTGCATGGGAGAGGAATCGTGTTCTCCCGCAGATGACTGCTCATCCAGTAGCTGAAACCGGGTGCTGAACTCGAATTTTGAGCCTTTTCCGGGTTCGCTGTCGACGGTTATTTTGCCGCCCATCTGGTTGACGATTTCCATTGATATGGTTAAACCCAGTCCCGTTCCACCATACTGGCGGGTCGATGAGCCATCTTCCTGGGAAAAGGAATCAAATATTTTTTCCTGCATTTCGTGACTGATGCCGCTGCCGGTATCGCTCACTTCGAACTGAAAAGTGGCCGATTGTCCGTTGACAGGTCCGGATGTGACACGCACCAGCACTTCGCCTTCGTCAGTGAATTTGATTGCATTACCAACAATGTTGGCCATCACCTGACGCAGTCGGCTGGAGTCGCCTCGCACACGTGTTTTGAGGTTTTCAGGTATATAGCAAGCAAGCTCGATGCCCTTCTTTTGTGCGCGTACAGCCAGCAAGTCAGCTACATCCTCAACAGTTTCACGCAAGTCGAAATCGACGCTCTCGAGTCTCAGTTTCCCCGACTCCATCCTGGAAAAATCAAGAATATCATTGATAATGTTCAGCAATCCTTCAGCAGACCGGCGTACTGTATCGGCAAACCGGTGTTGCTTGTTATCCAGGTCGGTGTTCAAAAGCAGCTCAGTCATGCCCAGCACGCCATTCAGAGGTGTGCGGATTTCATGGCTCATATTAGCCAGGAACTGGTTTTTGGTGCGCAGGATCGCCTCGTTATGCGCCTCGGCTTCTTCGTTATCAAGCGATTGCTGTCTGAGTTCCTGCTTGGTTTTCGACAACTCCTTTGTTCGAGTAATGACCTGATCCTCGAGATGATCCCTGGATTCAGTCAGCTCGCAATTTTGTGCCTCGACCTGTTCCAGCAGTCGGTTGAGATACTCTGCAAGTTCGGATAATTCATCAGCACCGTCCTGTGCGACTCGAATAGAGTAATCCCGTGTTTCAGTCACTTCCCTGATATCTGCGAGAATACCGGCAACCGGTTTCGTAATGGATTGCTGCAACTTGGCCGACACTTCCAGAACGAACAGCAGCAGGCCGATAAATACCGCCGTACCACCCAGTGACAGGGAGCTATTGTCGGTAATTCCAGTGAAGGCAACAACCAGGCCGGCAGTCATCACCAGCATCATCACGAGTACAATTCTGTTCCTTACTGAGAGGGCTCGTAGGGTGTGCATATCTGGTTATGCCTCAATAACTTTAATGTTGATTAACAATGGCTTGACATTACCCACCCGGAATCTACACAAGTTGAATATCGTGTTTGCATTTCCCGGATGACGTCAGGGATGACTGCTAGCTTCTTGTCTCTTCGGCAGCGCTGCGCCGGGACTTTAGAAATATTTATCGGAATATCGTTGTATCTCATGTGTGAATCGAAATTATGAATCTGCAGGCCGGCGTGGCCAGTCATTTTCAATCTACTGTGAGCTAAAGAAATATCCTGCGATGTCGAATGAAAGAGCAGTCCAGATCAGAGTTTTGCCTGTTTGCCAGTCAGTAGTGGAGTAGATATCTGAATATGCAGCTGGCAAATGAAAGTGAAGGTGCAAGATCTAGGTATGGGTTATCAACCTTATGGAGATCGTAACGATGATATACAAACATATATTAGGAATATTTTGCACATTTGCGCTGGCTGCCAATCCCGCAGTTTCCTCTGCGGTCGAAAACCTGAGCTTTGGTGTTTACACATCGAACAAGCCAACTGCCATGGTAAAACAGTTCAGACCAGTACTTAATGCCATCGAGGAACACATGAGCGAGACACTGGGTGAAGAGGTCCATATTCGCATCCAGGTTGCCCAGGACTACAAGCATGGTGTAGAACACCTCGCCAGTGGCAAGGTCGACTTTTCCCGGTTTGGTCCTGCCTCCTATGTCGAGGCAAAGAGAGCGAATCCCGACCTGAAGATACTCGCTCTGGAAAGCAAAAATGGACAGAAAACTGCAAACGGTGTCATCTGTGTTGCCAAGGACAGTCCCATTGAGGATGTCACTGGCCTAAGGGGCAAGAGTTTTGCATTTGGTGATGAACAGTCCACTATCGGTCGATATCTGTCCCAGCAATATCTCGCCAAGAACGATATCTACGCAGACGACCTGAGCCGTTATGACTACCTGGGGCGTCATGACAAGGTGGGCACCCATGTGGGTGCAGGTAACTACGACGCCGGCGCCCTGAACGAATCCACTTTCAAGAAGCTGGTCGCCAAGGGTGAGCCGATCCGTGCCATAGCAAAGTTCCCCAATGTGGCGAAGCCCTGGATTGCCCGCAGTGGTCTGCCCGAGAGGATCCTGGATGCCATGCGCCAGGCCCTGCTGGAGATGGACGATCCGGTGGCATTGAAATCAATCAAAAGGGACGGCTTCCTGCCCGGGACTGACGAGGATTACGCGGTTATACGTGAATCAATCGAGAACAATAACCTGTTTTTCGGTCTCAAGAATTCCGAGGTGTCTGTTGAAGATACACAGACTGTTTCCGGCACTGTGAGTCAGGCAGAAAGACTCATGGAAGATGACCAGGTGGTGTTGGATATCATTGAGTCGAACAATAGCAGTACCGATCTGACGGCGCGATAAATAATAAGCCGTTCTCGGCAGGAGATTACGATGATTCTGGAAGCTTTCTGGCACTGGCCATTACGTCGCCAGCTCGTTCTGACGCTGGGTGGATCGCTGCTGGTCGTGGGCTTGTTGTCCGGTGAGCTGGTGCGAACCATGGAAACCACTTATTTGCAGCAAAGCTTCAAAGAGCAGAGCCGCAAGATGTTTTCCATACTCAGCGCGACCTCGATAGATGCGGTTGTCAGCGAGGATCAGCCTCTCCTGGAGACTATTGTAGCCCAAACGGTCTCGTTCGAGCCGGATATCCGCTCTCTGGTGATCGAGAATGAACTTGGTGAGGCGTTAGTCAGCTGGAAAAACACATCTATGTCAGTATCCGATCCGTTGATGCCATTTTCCAATGATATTGTCTTCGAGGGCGAGTCGTTCGGAAAGATGCATATCGAGTGGAATGTGACCAGCCTGCTGGCGGAGATCGACAACCATGTCGAGAAAATGCGTATGTTTGCCATGGGCGTCATCCTGGCACTCGGCTTGATCATTATCTCCTGGGTAGACCGTCTGGTTGTCAGGCCGATCAGGAAGATCCACTATCGTCTCAATGAGCTCGGCCAGGGCGAAATCAAGGGCGAACTCGACATGTCGGCCGCCGAAGAGCTGGTACGCCTTGGAGAATCTGTCAATTCCGTAGGCGAAAATCTGCGACTGAAGAAACTGCGTGAAGAAGAACTGGAAGAGGCATCCCGTGCCAAGTCCGAGTTCATGGCCAATATGAGTCACGAACTCAGAACGCCGCTCAATGGTGTGCTCGGAATGATGAGCTTGTTACGCGAAACCAAGCTGAGTGGTGAGCAACAGGAATGTGTCGGCGTTGCTGCCAGTTCGGGACATGCATTGCTGACATTGATCAACGATATTCTGGACTTCTCCAAAATAGAGGCGGGCAAACTGGAACTCGAATCCATTAACTTTGACCTGAGGAATACAATTGAAGACAGTGTGGTGCCGCTGGCTGAGCAGGCGCATTCGAAAGGTGTGGAGCTGGCATGCCTGATTTCGAATGATGTGCCGGCACTCATTTGCGGCGACCCGACACGATTACGTCAGGTGGTAACCAATCTGGTTTCCAATGCAGTCAAGTTCACCGATCAGGGCGAGGTCGTGGTCCACGTCAACGTTGTGTATACGGAAAGCGAGAGTGTCAGTCTACGTATGGAGGTTACGGATACCGGTCTGGGTATTTCGGAGTCAGCCAAAGCGCGAATCTTTAATTCATTTACCCAGGCAGACGGTACCACAACGCGCAAGTTCGGTGGCACAGGCCTTGGTCTGGCAATCAGCCGGCAACTGGTCGAGTATATGGGCGGTGAGATCGGTGTCGATTCCGTGCCGGGTGAAGGCAGTACTTTCTGGGTTTCAGTCCAGTTGAAGGTGCCTGAAAAACAGATATCGAGGTTCACTCCTATCGACAATCTGGCCGGCGTCCATACGCTCATCGTGGATGATAATGCCACTTGCCGGCAGGTACTGGAGCGTCTTCTCGAGAGCTGGGGCATGACCTATGAAAGTGCAGCCAGCGGATCGAAAGCATTGCGCATGTCGCGTAATGCAGCAAACAGTGGTAACCCCTTTGAACTCGCGATCATTGATATGAGCCTGCATGGAATGGATGGCATTGAACTGTCATGTTCCATGGCAGATGACCAGGCACTTCGCGATATCAGACGGGTGTTGCTTACTTCAATGACCGAACGCAGCCAGGCCGCGAAAGCGCAAGAGGCAAGTTTCCATGGCTACATATCAAAACCCGTGCGCCAGATACAGTTACATAACTGCCTGGCGTCAGCGTTAGGCTTCAGAGAGGTTCAGGATGAGATGTCGGCAGAGGATAATCGCCTTTCAGATGAAGAGCTCAAGGCAAGGAAGAAACTGCTCATTCTGGCGGTAGAGGACAACCAGGTGAACCAGGCGGTAGTGCAGGGAATGCTGGAGAAGCTCGGTTACGGTTTTCATATGGTAAGCAACGGTATGGAAGCGATCGAGGAAGTCGGACGTGAGAGTTACGACCTGGTTCTGATGGACTGCCAGATGCCGGTGATGGATGGTTATATAGCCACCAGAAAGATCAGGGAATCCGAGAGCTCAGAGCAACGTTTGCCGATTATAGCGCTGACAGCAAATGCCATGGCAGGCGACGCGGATAAATGTTTTTCAGCGGGAATGGATGATTACCTGGCGAAGCCGTTCGAAATAGAGAACTTGAGCGACAAACTCAACAAGTGGCTTTCCGTCGAAGTAACAGAAGAGATAGACACAGAAGAAGCAGTCAGCCTGTAAGTATTCAGTACACGGGACACTTCTGAAGCAGATATAATCTTATGCAAGAAAAAAAAGAAAAATATAGCACTAACATAATGCGCCGGCATTATGCATGGATTGCGGTGCTGCTGGTATGTGTCGTTCAGCCCGCCTGGGCCATTCCTTCTCCGGACCTGGTTATAGGTCTTTCCGCCAGCGTGGCTCAGGTGCTTGGTCTGCTGAGTGTTGTATTCACCGGCATGGCATTTTCCCGGGATAAATCAAACCGGCGGCTGGCGCACGAAAACCGCACCAGGCGTGCAAGCAAGTGGCGCTGGTTTTTCCGTTTCAGTGTCATTATGCTGATTGCTTCAGTTGCCGTGAATGTCTTTCAGTACACCTCCAGCATTGATGATGCGAATCGCCGCCTGCAAACCAACCTGGTCCGTAGCTCCGTAGAGGCCGGACAGGCTGTTGGTGATACGTCACTGAAAACACTGAAGCTGAGTGACCAGATCAATCATCCTAACGGGATCGGGAATCAGGAGCTAGCTGCCTGGATCAGTCAGGACCGGCCATTGAACCTGATTGACGTGCGCGAGCCCGAAGAAGTGGAGATGGGCAGTATCTCGGGGACCTGGCATCGCAGGTACCCGGACTTGCGCACTGACATGAGTGGCCTTGTCGAGGCTGACAAGGAAACAGTCTTACTTTGCTATTCAGGCAATCGTAGCTCAGAGCTGTGCAACGAGTTTTCCAACGCCGGCATACCCTGTCGCTTCCTGGTGGGGGGTTACGAGAAGTGGGTGAGTGATGGTCTGCCGATTGAATTAGCCAAAGCACGTTCAATCAATGACCTGCGTAGTCTTCCGGATTACCCTAACAAGGATGTATTGCTGGACACGCCGGATGTAGTCGAATTCGTGAACAGTGACAAGGCGCTGTTTGTCGATGTGCGCTACCCTGAAGACTTTTCAGCCGGTCACCTGTCGGGTGCGGTCAATATACCCGTGCGCAAGATGCCGACCAGCGAGCTTGTGCAGGCACTTGATGAACTGCCTAAGCAGCCTGTCATCGCGGCATGTTATGACATGCGCAGTTGTTTCTATTCCAAAATACTCGGGCTGCAGTTGAGCCGATTGGGTTTTGATTACCGGGGTCGTTATACGGTACCGCACGAATATTTTGTAGCCAACAATAAGGCCGCGACCGTGGAGGCAACGACACCGTTTGGGTGGATCTCCATGCCATTGGGCGCGGGCCTCAACTGGCTCAGCCGCTCTTCCGGTGACCTGGCAACAGGTATTCTGCTGCTGGTATTGATTCTGCGAGTGGTTTTCTTTCCCTTTGCATGGAAGGCAGATCGCGATCGCGTAGTACAAAAATCCCTTGCTCCGAAGATCAGCGAACTCAAGGAAAAGATAACTGACGATCCGCAGCGCCTTTCCAGGGCGACCATGCAATTGTATCGCCGCGCGCGGTTGTCACCACTCCGAAATCTCGTCAGTAGTATTGTGCAACTAGCATTATTCCTGATTTTCTTTTCGGTTGTTAATACCACGGCCAAGAGCTGGGACCAAAGTTTTCTCTGGTACTCCAATATGGCGTTGCCGGACCAGGGCTATATACTTCCGACAGTGGTGAGTGGCCTGTTTTTAACTTATCTCATAATGACCGTGTCAAGGCGCTCAATACCGTTTGTGCTGATGTATTGCGTGGGAGGTGCCCTTGTCTGGTTGCTTTGTAACAGTGTCAGCGTGGCCGTCAACGTGTATCTGGTAGTCAATATATCGTTGCTGATCCTGCAAAGCACACTATTTAATTCAATCCACTCCAGAAAAAGAAATCAGTCTGAAGTGGGCACTGTGCCAGTGGCTGCCACTGCGGAAAATGATCCCGGTGTGGTCAGTCTGAAAGATGCACATATGCACACTGGCGCCGGTAACAAGGCAATACGGCTCAGCCAGTTGATAAAAGCGGGATTCCCGGTCCCATCGGGTTTTGTTGTAACCGGCAGTATCCTTAATCGGAAAAATTCCAGCGACTCTGCAACCGGTCTTGAGCTGACGCGCAGGGAAAATATGCGTCTGAAAAAATATTGGCGCAGGCTGGGCGTTAAAATGGTGGCTGTGCGCAGTTCCGGGTTAAATGAGGACGGCACCTCGCAAAGTTATGCGGGTGTATTCGATAGCACATTAAATGTCGGTAAGGCCGGACTGCTCGATGCACTGAACACCGTCCGCCAGTCCATGTGTTCGGAGCGCATCAATTCCTATACCAGTAATGTTGAGGAAAAAGGTGGTGCCGTGGTGCAGTCCATGGTGGATGCTCAGTATGCCGGCGTTTTGTTTACCGAACATCCGAGTTCTACCGGTTGTTCTCTGGTGGAGATGGTCTCGGGTCTGGGTGAGTTACTTGTCAGTGGGCAGGTCACACCTGAGTCCTATCGCTTCGGTGTCGTCAGCGGGGATTCGCTGGATAACAGGGAGGCACCGATAGACCTTGCGCCCCTGATTGAACTTGGACACAGGGTGGAGAAGCTGTTTGGTAAGCCGCAGGACATTGAATGGGCCTATGCCAAGGGAAAATTCATGCTTCTTCAGACACGTGATATTACGACCTCTGTTCATGAAGAACATAGTATTGAAGCGTCTTTTGAATGTGAGCGCCGCAGGCTGCTGCGGTGTGCTCCCGATATTGATCCATGCAAGGCCTTCCTGGTGCAGAACGAGTTATCCGAATTACTGCCAACGCCGACACCCCTGAGTGCCTCGTTAATGGAGGCTCTGTGGTCGGTTGGCGGCAGTACTGACCTGGCTTGCCGTTCGCTCGGTATCCCCTATGATGTTGAGGAAGACTCGTCTTTTTATACCACAAGGGTTTTCGGGGCCCTGTACGTCAATCGCGTTGAAGAATTACGCCGTCTCCGGCGCACGCCGGGACCTGTTGCGATATTCAGTTTAACGCGTAATGCGGAAGCCATTGAGACGACATTCCGCGATGACTTTCTCCCGTCTTTTCTGGATGAAATGCGTATCCTCGAAGCGCTGGATTTCAACTGCCTTTCAAATACGGAAATATGGGACTTATTCAAGAACTGGGCCGATCAATTCATTAAGGAAACCTATGTGGAGGCGGAAGTCATCAACGTTGCAACTGACTTCTACTGGAAAACTGCATGCAAGAAGCTGGAAAAGCGAGGCATTGATCCCGCGCTTTATCTTGGTAATATTCCGCAGACAATCGTGCATCGAGCGATGTCGCTGCTTACGAAGCCGGATCAACAGCAGCATGCCATCCGGGAGTTCCTGGGCTTATTCGGCCACAGGGCGCCACAGGACTATGAACTCTCACACCCGAGGTATTCAGAGAGCGCGGAAACAGTGATCAAACAGATCGCCCGCACCAAGCAGTCCGTGCCCGTAGCGGATATGACCGAGGAACTTCCCGCGGATCCCGTGCTGCGACTTGCCGTAGACCGGGCAAAACGTTTCCAGGTCCTCAAGGAAGACGCAAAACACCATTGTCTGCGGCAACTGGCATTGCTGCGCAAGGTGCTCGTGGTGCTGGACGGGCGTTTGGATATGAATAACGGTATTTTCTATTTAACGCTCGACGAAATCCTGAACAAGGACTTTCTTGATTTGCTGGACAATGCGCGGCAAATCTCTGCAGCCCGTATGAGTGACGCGGCAGCATGGAAAGACATTCGGTTGCCGAGTGAACTGTCTGTCAACAGCCTGGAGAGAATGGATTTTACTGAGGGCGTACTGGGTGGAAACCTCTCGGTGAACGGGGATGGTCTACTCAAGGGTAAGCGGGTTGCCGGTACAGGCGACGTCATCGGGTACGTCCGGGTAATGCATAACCCGGATGACATCAAGGCCCTGGGTCCGGAGGATATCGTGGTCGCCCGGTTTACCGATCCGACCTGGTACACCCTGTTTCCGATTGCCAAGGGGATTATCACTGAAGTCGGAGGCTGGCTCAGTCATGCCGCTATTGTT
Organism: uncultured Ectothiorhodospiraceae bacterium; assembly: GCA_947258545.1. Lineage (GTDB taxonomy): Bacteria > Pseudomonadota > Gammaproteobacteria > UBA9214 > UBA9214 > CAMYJZ01. Next base: position 75,991 of record CAMYJI010000005.1, on the reverse strand, counting down.
GCGCGCGAGCATAACCTGACCGCAATTGTCGGCGTCAAGTCCGCTTCGGAAGTTCTCAAGACCGGCGATCTGGTCAGGCTGGGCGCGGACGGCACCGTTGAGGTTATCGAGGACAGGCGCGCAAGCGATTCACTGACACGTAATCCCGTCAAGCCAGAAGATACAGACAAAACAAATGCAACAGATATTCCGGAAAGTGTTGCTGTGCAAAACGAGGCCATTGAATCCTAGCTCGTTCGGGTGATCTCTGCCGAGTCAGGCGCCGTGGAAGTTGAAAATCTGGAGGCGTCCAGTCAAGGCTATTCAAAAAATTGAAGTGAACCAGACACAGGGTTCGCCATGCGCACCAAAGATCGCCACGGAATCCACAGAATCCACGGAAAAATAATAGCGTGAAACGTAAATCGTAGGATGTATGAGCACCTCGTTTATGCCCGGCGCTTAATCGGGTACAGGCGCGATCAATCATAATGAAAATTTCAGCCACGGAACCACACGGAAGGGCACGGAAAGATAATAGCGTGAAACGTAAATCGTTGAATGTAGGAGCGCCTCGTTTATGCCCGGCGCTTAATCGGGTGCAGGCGCGATCGACTATACGGAAGCAGTAAGACTATAGAGCGAGAAGTGAGAGGGTAGCCGACAATCGTGCGTTCACCCTTAAGATTTATTATTTCCGTATAGTTCCGTGTGCTTCCGTGGCTAATTCTTGTTGTTTCAGATTTCTATCTATTCCTGGGTTCAGTGGATTCCGTGCAGATAAACTTATTGTTTCTTACATTTCACTTCTCGCGTATTACCTTCCCTACCGTTTCATCGATTCGAAGAACTGTGAATTGCTCTTGGTGGCCTTGAGTTTGTCGATCATGAATTCCATGGCGGCCAGTTCATCCATCGGGTGCAGCAGCTTGCGCAGAATCCACATCTTCTGCAACTCGGCCGGGTCGGTCAGGAGCTCCTCACGACGGGTGCCGGAACGGTTGATGTTGATGGACGGGTAGATGCGTTTTTCGGCGATCTTGCGATCCAGGTGGATCTCCAGGTTGCCGGTTCCCTTGAATTCCTCGTAGATCACGTCGTCCATGCGCGAACCGGTATCGATCAGTGCGGTGGCCAGGATGGTCAGGCTGCCACCTTCCTCGATGTTGCGCGCCGCGCCGAAGAAACGCTTGGGGCGCTGCAGGGCGTTTGCATCGACGCCGCCGGTCAGCACCTTGCCGGAAGAGGGCACCACCGTGTTATAGGCGCGTCCCAGGCGGGTGATGGAGTCCAGCAGGATGACGACATCGCGCTTGTGCTCGACCAGGCGGCGGGCCTTCTCGATGACCATTTCGGCGACCTGTACGTGACGGCTAGCCGGTTCATCGAAGGTACTCGAGACGACCTCACCCTGCACGGAGCGCGACATCTCGGTCACTTCCTCCGGGCGCTCGTCGATCAGCAGCACGATCAGGTAGCACTCCGGGTGGTTGGAGGTGATGGATTGCGCGACGTTCTGCAGCAGCATGGTCTTGCCGGCCTTTGGCGGCGATACGATCAGGCCGCGCGAGCCCTTGCCGAGCGGTGCCACCAGGTCGATGACGCGTGCAGTGATGTCCTCCGTACTGCCATTGCCGCGTTCCAGGTTCAGCCGTTCGTTGGGGTGCAGCGGTGTCAGGTTCTCGAACGCGACCTTGTGCTTGGCATTCTCCGGCTTTTCGTAGTTGATTTCATTGACCTTGAGCAGCGCGAAATAGCGTTCACTGTCCTTCGGCGGGCGGATCTTTCCGTCCACGGTGTCGCCGGTACGCAGGCTGAAACGGCGGACCTGGCTCGGCGAGACATAAATGTCGTCCGGGCCGGCGAGATAGGAACTGTCAGCGGAACGCAGAAAACCGAAACCGTCCTGCAGGATTTCCAGTACGCCGTTGCCGAAGATGTCATCGCCTTTCTTCGCGCGTGATTTCAGTATGGAAAAAATGATGTCCTGTTTGCGGGAGCGGGCCGTTCCCTCTATACCCATCCCCTGGGCGATTTCGATCAGCTCACTGGCGGGTTTGAGCTTGAGTTCGGATAGATTCATAGAATGCCTTTGATGCGTGTCATGGATTTGTTGAACTGAACAGGCTGCGGCTGGTGCAGCCGGGGAAGCTTAAACGGTGTTTTGTAGGAGATGCCGTCCGGGTGAGTGTTGCTGAATCCGGACCGGTTTGTGATTATATTATGGTTACGCTAGCACGTGCGACGTGGTGCGTCTACCCCCTGTGTATATTTACTGGTGCTTGCCTAGATATTGCTGTCGATAAAGGCAGTTAACTGGGACTTGGAAAGGGCGCCTACCTTGGTTGCCTCAACGTTGCCGTCCTTGAACAGCATCAGTGTCGGTATTCCTCTGATCCCGTACTTGGGTGGCGTCTGCGGGTTGTCATCGATATTCAGCTTGGCAATCTTGATCTTACCGTTGTACTCGTTGGCGATTTCATCCAGGATTGGTGCAATCATCTTGCAGGGACCACACCATTCCGCCCAGTAGTCTACCAAGACGGGATCAGAGGCATTGAGGACCTCGGCTTCGAAGGTGTCGTCTGTCACATAAATGATGTCTTCACTCACAGTACAATTTCTCCTGTTATAGGCAACGTGGCCCTGATGAACCTGATTAAAAGCCTGGTGATTGCTACGCCCTTCAAGCTGGTACCAAATGGAATCTTCAGTAGTTAAGATGTTGTCGAGGATCTATCGGGAAAGATGGGCTTGCGTGACCGGCGGTAATGACGTGTGTAGGTGCGGTTTGCCGCGCCTGCTGTCAATCAAGGGCTACATTTGAGCCTAATTCCAATCAATTTACAAGTCCGGAAATAAAATACTGTATCCTAGGCGGTTATGAGCGAGACACATTTAACAGATACAGCATTCTCCGAATTTGATTTGCCCGCTGAGCTGATGCAAGGCATTGAAGAAGCGGGATTTTCGAAGTGCACCCCGATACAGGCGGAGACCCTGCCGGTGGCGCTGCAGGGGCGTGATGTCGCCGGGCAGGCGCAAACCGGCACCGGCAAGACCGCCGCGTTCCTGATTGCCGTGATCAAACACCTGTTGACGCACCCTGCGGATGCGCGGCGCAAGCCCAACCAGCCACGCGCGCTGATCCTGGCGCCGACACGGGAACTGGCGATACAGATATACAACGACGCGGAGGTGCTGGGACGCCATTGCGGTCTGAAACTGTGCCTGGCCTACGGCGGGACCGGCTATGACACGCAACGTGAGGCGATCCAGGCCGGTGTAGATATACTGATCGGGACGCCGGGGCGCCTGATCGATTACTTCAAGCAGCATGTCTACAACCTCACGCAGATTAACGCGATCGTCCTGGATGAGGCCGACCGCATGTTCGACCTCGGGTTCATCAAGGACATCCGTTACCTGTTGCGTCGCTGTCCGCCACCGGAGGAGCGCCTCGGCATGCTGTTCTCCGCCACCCTGTCGCACCGCGTCAACGAGCTCGCCTACGAGCACATGAATAATCCCGAATATGTCGATGTCGAACCGGAGCGGGTGACGGCCGAGCGGGTCCGGCAGGTGATCTACCACACGGCCAACGAAGAGAAGATTCCCCTGCTGATCGGCCTGATGAACCATATTGACCCCAGACGTAGTATCGTGTTCGTGAACACCAAGCGTAATGCCGAGCGCATCTGGGCCTTCCTGGAAGGCAACGGCCTCAAGGCGGCCGTTCTCTCGGGCGATGTGCCCCAGAAAAAGCGCCAGAGTCTGCTGAAGCAGTTCCAGGAGGGCAAGCTGCCAATACTCGTCGCCACGGATGTCGCGGCACGCGGATTGCATATCCCGGATGTCAGCCATGTGTTTAACTATGACCTGCCGCAGGATGCCGAGGATTATGTGCACCGCATCGGTCGTACCGCGCGCATCGGCAAGGATGGTGACGCCGTCAGCTTCGCCTGTGAGGATTTTGTATACTCGCTGCCGGAGATCGAGCAATACATTGGACACAAGATCCCGGTGGAGCCGGTGCCGGACGGCTACATCCAGAAACTCAAGCCGCCCGTCAGGATAAAGCGTCGCGAAACTCCGGGCGGCCGCCGCCCGGGGGGCAAGCCCGGTGGCCGGAGGGGTTCGGGACCCCGGCGTGAACGTCGCGCCAGAAACGTTTAACCCGCATTCCGGACTACAGACAGGGGACGATGAAAACACTGTCATTACAATCAACCGACTGGGTCCGCGTCATGCAGGGCAGCCGCATGCAGGCGCTCGTCACGGTCATCAATCTGCTGCTGGTGGTCTGGATCGCCTGGTTGCTGGCAAGCATGACCTGGGACCTGATCAATGGGAACGAGCCGCTGGAAATGACGACACCTGCAACTCAAGCAGTAACGCCGCCGGTGAACCAGCACGCACAACTGGTGCGCCAGCTTCCCAACTGGCATCTTTTCGGTGAGGCGGCGCGCGATGTGAAACCGGTCAAGTCAACTGCCCCTGTCGATGCGCCGGATACACGTCTCAAGCTGGTGCTGCGCGGTGCCTTTTCTTCCGGCGATGAGGCGTTTTCCCGTGCGATCATCGCCGACCCGCGCGGCAAGGAGTTGATGTACGCCATCGGTGACAAGCTGCCCGGCAACGCCGAGCTGAGCGAGGTCCATGCCGACCGCGTGATCCTGATGCGCAGCGGGCGTTACGAGACCCTGCGGTTGCCACTGGATGAGCGGTCCACCCGCGACCGGGCCAGCCGCTCGCGCAGACCTGCGACGACAAACAGTCCTGGCCAGCGCCTGGGTTCGATCCGCCAGACCCTGAAACAGAACCCGAAATCGCTCTACGGCCTGGTACGCACCAGCTGTTCGAACAGATGGGGCTGCAGCCGGGTGATGTGGTAACCCAAATCAACGAAATCAGCCTGGACAACCTGTCGAATGGGATGCGGGCCCTGAAGAGCGCACAGAGTGGCGAGACGGTCAGTATGACGGTGATGCGTGAAGACCAGGAGGAAACACTTTCTTTCAGTATCCCCGAATAACTGGTATTTTGCCTAAAAATGAAGTTAAACTACAGATATATATAAGAATTCAGCTCTGGGCCTGGTGCAACCGATAGCGCGGTCGTGATTATGAAAACTACAACACGAATACTGTTAATACTGGTGGCCTGGACTGCCCAGGTGCTGCCGCTGTCCGCCGAGACGGTGACCCTCAACCTGAAGGACGCCGATATCAGCGCCCTGATCAGCACGGTCGCCGAGGTCACTGACCGGAATTTCATTATCGATCCGCGCGTCAAGGGTAAGGTGACGGTGGTCTCCTCGCGGCCCATGGACAGCGACGAGGTCTACCAGGTGTTCCTTTCCATTCTCAAGGTGCACGGGTTTGCCGCGGTGCCCAGCGGTGCCGTCATCAAGATCGTACCGGACGTCAACGCCAAGCAGGACAGTATCCCGACCGTAGGTGACCGGGCCCCGGGCCGGGGTGATCAGATGGTGACTCGCGTGGTGCAGGTCGACAATATCGCCGCTGCCCAGCTGGTGCCGATCCTGCGGCCGCTGGTGCCGCAACAGGGCCACCTGGCCGCCTATCCGGCCACCAATGTACTGATCATTTCGGATCGGGCCAATAACGTCGAGCGACTGGTCAGCATTATCCGCCGCATCGACCAGGTCAGCGACAGCGAGATCGAGATCATTCCGCTGGAGCACGCCTCGGCCTCCGAGGTGGTGCGGGTACTGACCAGCCTGGAACGGGCCGCACCGGCGGGCAAGGCCAAGGTGCCGGCCGCGGCGCGTGGCCCGGTACTGGTCGCGGATGAGCGCACCAACAGTGTATTGCTGGGAGGTGACCGGGCTAATCGTCTGCGCCTGCGCGCCATTATCTCCCACCTCGATACCCCGCTGGAGGCCGGCGGCAACACCGATGTGGTCTACCTGCGTTATGCCGAGGCCGCGGAACTGGTGACCGTGCTCAAGGGCGTGGGCAAGATCGAGGAGAAGGAGGCCAAGGGTGCCGCGAGTCCCCGGCGTTCCGAGTTCGATATCCAGGCCGACGAGGCGACCAACGCCCTGGTCATCACCGCACCACCCGATATCATGCGCACCCTCAAGCGGGTCATCGGCCAGCTGGATGTGCGTCGTGCCCAGGTGCTGGTCGATGCCGTGATTGCCGAGGTCTCTCCGGTCACCGCCCGTGAACTCGGGGTCCAGTGGGTATTCGAGGGCGCACGGGATGATAATGAAGGGCCAGTCGGGATAATCAATTTTACCAATGCCGGCAATACCATCGCCTCTGTGGTCGATAATGCTGTTTCCGGGACCTTGCCCGCACCAACCGGCAATGTGTTGCTTGGGGGTGGGCGCACCGACAGCACCAACATCAACTACCTGGCGATCCTCAATGCCCTGGCCTCCGACACCAGCACCAATATCCTGTCCACCCCGACGCTGGTCACCCTCGACAACGAGGAGGCCGAGATCATCATCGGCACCAATGTCCCCTTTCTGACCGGTTCCTTTACCAGCACCGGTGCGGGGGATTCGGCGACCAATCCATTTCAGACCATCCAGCGCCAGGACGTCGGCCTGACCCTGAAGATCAAGCCGCAGATCAACGAGGGCAATGCGCTCAAGCTGGACATCGAGCAGGAGGTGTCCAGTATCGCGGATCCCGTGGAATTGGCTGCAGACCTCGTCACCAACAAACGCTCCATCAAGACCAGCGTGATGGTGGAGGACGGCGAGGTCGTGGTGCTGGGCGGCCTGATTGAGGAACAGGTGCGCGAATCGATCCAGAAGGTCCCGCTGCTGGGTGACATTCCGCTGCTGGGCCTGCTGTTCCAGTCGCGCAGTGCGGACCTGGACAGGAAAAACCTGATGGTGTTCATCCACCCGGTGATCATGCGCGATGCCGCGGTCACTGCCGACTACACCAACAGCAAGTATAACTACATACGTGCTCTGCAGCTCGGCGAGGACCGGGGCGGCGTCAACCTGCTGCCCGGCACGCGCCATCCGGTGCTGCCGGAATTTGGCGAGCCCCTCGGTCAGCCCCCCGTCGATATGCAACCGGAACCAGAGAGTCAGGAACAGGATGCGGCTTTCGATGAATGGGCGGATGAGTGAACTGAGCCAGGCCGATCACAATGACCTGAACGAGGTCGCTGAGACAGGGATTGTCATCCAGCGCCCGTCCTTCCTGTTTGCAAAGCGTCACGGCGTCCTGGTGTCCGGCATGGAGGACGGCAAGGTGGTGGTGCTGCACCGCGGCAAGGTCGATCCCATGGCGCTGGTCGAGCTGCGCCGTTTCATGAACCAGCCACTCAGCTTGCGGCCGGTCGATGATGAACGCTTCGATGAGCTGCTGGCCGCGGGCTACGAACAGGACTCGAGCGATGCCATCCAGATGATGGGTGACCTCGGCGACGACATGGACCTGTTCCATGTTGCCCAACAGCTCCCGGAACCGGAAGACCTGCTGGAGAGTGAGGATGATGCGCCGATCATCCGCCTGATCAATGCCCTGCTGACCGAGGCGGTCAAGGAGAATGCCTCGGACATCCATATCGAACCGTTTGAAAACCGCCTGGTCGTGCGCTTTCGTTGTGATGGTGTGTTGCGCGAGGTGCTCGAACCCCAGCGGGTGCTGGCGCCCCTGCTGGTCTCGCGCATCAAGGTCATGGCGCGCCTGGACATCGCCGAGAAACGCCTGCCGCAGGACGGCCGCATTTCACTCCGGGTCGCCGGCCGCGCTGTCGATGTGCGCGTATCCACCCTGCCATCCGGCAATGGCGAACGCGTGGTGTTGCGTCTGCTCGACAAGCAGGCCGGCCGCCTCGACCTCGAACACCTCGGCATGGCGACACAGACCCGTGCGACGGTCGATGATCTGATCCGCCGGCCGCACGGCATCATCCTGGTGACCGGACCGACGGGCTCCGGCAAGACCACCACCCTGTATGCGGCCCTGGGGCGCCTCAACAACAAGCGCCGCAATATCATGACGGTGGAAGACCCGATCGAGTACTACCTGGACGGGATCGGCCAGACCCAGGTCAATACCAAGGTGGAACTGACCTTTGCACGCGGCCTGCGCGCCATCCTGCGCCAGGACCCGGACGTGGTCATGGTGGGTGAGATCCGTGACCTGGAAACGGCGGAGATTGCCGTGCAGGCCAGTCTGACCGGTCACCTGGTGTTCTCAACGCTGCACACCAACAGCGCGGTGGGTGCGGTCACCCGCCTGCGTGACATGGGGGTTGAGCCCTTCCTGCTGTCGTCCAGCCTGATCGGTGTCCTGGCCCAGCGCCTGGTGCGCGTGTTGTGCCATGAATGCAGGCAGTCCTACGCGGCCGGTCACGCCGATTGCGAGACCCTGGGCGTGCCGGTGGACAACCCACCGACGCTGTACCGCGCCGTCGGCTGCGGTGTCTGCAACCAACTGGGATACCGCGGGCGCACCGGCATCTACGAACTGGTGGGAATCGACGATGCCATTCGTTCCATGGTGCATGACGGTGCCGGTGAATATGAACTGGAGCGGCATGCGCGCCAGCATTCGCCCGGTATTCGCCAGGACGGTTGGAACAAGGTATTGAACGGGATTACCTCGGTTGAAGAAGTGCTGCGTGTGACCCAGAGCGAATGAGCCCGGGTATTTTCTGAGCATGGGTGCGTTTGAATACACGGCCCTGGATAACAGGGGTCGCGAGAAGAAGGGAGTCCTCGAGGGTGATGCCGCTCGCCAGGTCCGGCAGCAATTGCGCGAACAGGGCTGGGTACCGCTGACCGTCCAGGAGGTTGCCCAGCGCGAGGCGCAGCGCGGCAGCCGGCTTCGCATCCTGCAGCGTGGCATCAGCGCCACCGACCTTGCCCTGATCACCCGCCAGCTGGCCACCCTGGTCCGTGCCGGCCTGCCGTTGGAGGAATGCCTGCGGGCCGTTTCACAGCAGACCGAGAAGGCGCGTCTCAAGAGCATGTTGCTGGCGGTACGCTCGCGGGTGATGGAGGGGCATGCGCTGGCGGCCGGCCTTGCGGATTATCCCAATATCTTTCCCGAACTGTACCGCACCACGGTGGAGGCCGGTGAGCAGTCCGGTCACCTGGAACGTGTCCTCGAGCGGCTTGCAGATTACACCGAGAACCGCCAGCTGATGCGCCAGAAGATCCAGCTTGCGGTGTTTTATCCGGCCCTGCTGACGCTGGTTGCCATTTTGGTGGTGGGCGGCCTGATGACCTACGTGGTGCCCCAGGTGGTGCAGGTGTTCGACAATATCGGTCAGGAGTTGCCACCGCTGACCCGGGCGCTCATAGCGATCAGCGATTTCCTGCGTAATTACGGCCTGTTCATCCTGGTGCTGGTAGTGCTCAGCGTGATCGGTTTTGGTTACCTGTTGCGCAATGTCGGCGTGCGCCGGCGTTTTCACCGCTTCCTGCTGACTATCCCGCTGGTCTCGCGGCTTGAGCGCGGCCTGAACACCGGCCGGTTTGCACGCACCTTCAGTATCCTCGCCGCCAGCGGTGTGCAAGTGCTCGAATCGATGCGCATTTCCGCGCAAGTGATGTCCAATATCCCCATGCAGGAGGCCGTTTCCGAGGCCAGTGCGCGGGTACGTGAAGGTACCGGCATTGCGGCGGCCCTGGAGAAGAGCGGCTATTTCCCGCCGATGACGGTTCACCTGATCGCCAGTGGCGAGGCCAGCGGCAAGCTGGAGGAGATGCTGGAACGCTCGGCCATCAATCAGGAGCGCGAGATCGAGACCCTGATCGCAGCGGTGCTTGGCCTGTTCGAACCGCTGCTGATTCTGCTGATGGGTGGCATTGTCCTGATCATCGTGCTGGCGATCCTGCTGCCGATCTTCGATCTCAATCAGCTGGTGCAGTAACGGCATACCAGCGGTTGGGTGTTATGTAGCGCGGAGGATTCACCCTGTTGGAGCGCCTCGCAGACGCGATCACGTGTCTGTTGGGCACGCTGCGCTTTGCCCAACCTACCAAGCTGGTGCAGTAGCGGTATACCATCTGTTGAGTGGTTATGTTGCAGAAAGGAATCACCCTGTAGGAGCGCCTCGCAGGCGCGATCTGATGTCGTTTGGGCACGCTGCGCTATACCCAACCTACGAGGCTATTCTTCACGTTTCACGTCATACCATTGTGTAGTCCGTGTGCTTCCGTGGCTGATCTTTTGTGCGCACAGCGAATCCAACAAATGAGTGCAGGTCACGGGTAGGTTGGGTAAAGGAGCGCTAGCGACGTACCCAACATAAGGGTACCTGGAACCGGTCAATCATCATCGCAGTAATGGCCACGAAATCTACGGAAGAATACGGAAATGGTGCAGGTCGGGTCAGGCGCGCCGCGCCGTAACCCGACAAAGACAGCGTCGGATTACGCTGGCGCTAATCCGACCTACAGAATGTGTACATGATGCACAGCCGTCGCGGCCGTTCAATATCCGGCTGAACTGAGGTCAATTGTGCCGGGGATCTCGGCCAGGCGCTGGACGCCTGTGTCGATACGGCCGTCCTCGTGCAGGATCAGCCAGCGGTAGCCCGGTGCCGTGTCATCAAGGGCGAACTCGGTACTGCGCGGCATGAACTGGATGCAGGTGGAGGGCGTGGACAGCAGCCTGACAGCGTTACGCATCTGATCGAATTCCTGGTGGACATGTCCCCAGAGGATGCCACGCACCTGGGGATGCCGGTCTATGATGGCAAAGAAATCATCCGGGTTGTCGATCGCCATGGTATCCAACCAGCGACTGCCCATCAGCACCGGCTGGTGGTGCAGGCACACCAGGGTGTGGGTGTCGGGGGCTGCCTGCAGCCGGGTCTCCAGGGTTTCCAGTACGTCCGGATGGAGATGGCCGCCTTCGCTGGCCGGTTCTGTGGAATCTAGCAGGATGAAATGCCAGTTGCCGTGCAGGGCATGGTCGGCGTAGCGGATCAAGCCGTTGCCGGTGTTGTCACGCAAGGCTGCTGCCTCGTCGTGGTTGCCGGGCAGGCAGTAGACCGGGACGCCCAGGCTGCCGAGATGGTCGAAGGTGCGCTGGTAGGCCTCTGAGGAACCGTCGTGCACCAGGTCGCCGGTCGCCAGCACGAGGTCGGCAGGCAAATGCCGCAGGCGGGCCTCTGCCATGACGGCCTCAAGAGACTGATTCGTATTCAGCCCCAGCAGGCAACCGCCACTGCTCGCATACAGGTGTGTATCCGTTATCTGCAACACACTGATTGTTTTTCCCGGTCCTATAGCGGTCATTTTTCCGTTATGAGGTGTTTGTCAGGACGCTATACTAGCTTGCCATACCCGCCGGCAGTGTGAAGTGTATTCGATTTTCGCTGGTCGTGTGTAGTCAGTCCATGCAGTCCGGTCCGGGTCCTGTTTCGGGTGTTTCGATAATCGGGGTGGAAATGACAAACAAGACACTCACCATGAATGATGCGCTCTACACGTACCTGCTGTCGGTATCCCTGCGCGAATCCGGGATTCTTCGCCGGCTGCGTGCCGAGACGGCCGCCGATGCCATGGCGCGGATGCAGTCCGCCCCCGAGCAGGGCCAATTTATGGCCCTGCTGGTACAACTGCTCGGTGCGCGCCGGTGCCTGGAGGTGGGGGTCTACACCGGCTATAGCACGCTCTGGGTGGCACAGGCCCTGCCGCCGGATGGCCGCATTGTCGCTTGTGACATTAGCGAGGAATGGACGTCAATTGCCCGGCGCTACTGGGCGGAAGCCGGTGTTGCCGACCGCATCGATTTACGACTGGCACCCGCGCTTGAGAGCCTGCAGGGGCTGATTGGCGCGGGACAGGCCGGGAGTTTTGATTTTGCCTTTATCGATGCGGACAAGGAGAACTACGGTAATTACTATGAGGCGGTTCTGCAGTTGCTGCGACCGGGCGGGCTGCTGGCCATCGATAATACCCTGTGGTCGGGTGATGTCGCCGATCCGGAAAAACAGGATGCCGATACCCGTGCCATTCGCGCGCTGAATCAGCATGTCCACGCGGACCGGAGAGTGACGATGAGCCTGCTGCCGGTGGCGGACGGCCTGACGCTGGCGCTGAAGGGTCAGACGTGAAGGGTGAAACGTGTATCAAGATAATTCTTGCCACGGAAGCCACGGAAGCGCACGGAAAGATAAAAAAACATTGTAGGAGCGCCGGCCTTCGGCGCGATTATTTGTGTGGATAATCGCGGTCAGGGGACCGCTCCTACAGGCGCGATTATTTGTGTGGATAATCGCGGTCAGGGGACCGCTCCTACAGGCGCAATTATTTGTGTGGATAATCGCGGTCAGGGGACCGCTCCTACAAGGATATTTGATTCCATGTGTATCCGTGCGCGGCCATAACGGTCTAATCACTGCAGGCCGATCTCAGCCCAGCGTCTTCAGGTAGACCCGGGACTTGCGCTGGTAGTTATACAGGTCCTTTTTCCGCCCCGGCAGCTGGCCGATGTCGCCCGGCGCGAAGCCGCGCTCCCGGAACCAGTGGGCAGTACGCGTCGTCAGCACGAACAGGGTCTCCACCCCGGTCCGCGCCGCCTTGTCCTCGATGGCCTCCAGCAAGGCATCGCCACGCCCCTGGTTTCGATAGTCGGGGTGCACCGCCAGGCAGGCCAGTTCGGCGTGGTGACCCCGCTCCCCGGGGTAGAGTGCGGCACAGGCGATGATGGTCCCGTCCCGTTCGGTGACCAGGAAATGATCGATCTCCATCTCCAGTAATTCCCGGGAACGCTTGACCAGGATGCCTTCCTCTTCAAGCGGCTTGATCAGCTCGAGGATGCCGCCGACGTCCTCGATAACGGCCTGGCGCAGGCCTTCATAGATTTCCGCCGTGATCAGGGTGCCGCTGCCGTCACGTGTGAACAGCTCCAGTAGCAAGGCGCCGTCCTTGCGCCGGCTGACCAGGTGGATGCGCCCGACGCCGTGACGGCAGGCATAAACCGCGTGTTCCAGCTGCCGGGTGGTGTCTTCAGGCAGGCGCCGGCGCGATTGCAGCAGGGCGCTGGCCTCGGTCAATGACAGCTGCGATAACGGGCGCCGCTGGCTGTCCCGCAGCTCGGGCCCCTCGGTGATCAGGACCAGCTTGTCGGCCTGCAGCTCGGTTGCCGCGGCCGTGGCGACATCCTCCGCACTGATATTGAAGACCTCGCCGGTGGGTGAATAACCCAGGGCGGAGAGCAGCACGATCCTGCGGTCATCGAGGTGCCGCTGGATGGCCGCAGCGTCGATGCGCCGGACCTCGCCAGTATGGCAATAATCGATGCCGTCACGAATGCCGAGCGGCCGGGCGGTGACAAAGTTTCCCGAGCTGGCGCCGATGCGGGCGCCTGCCATGGGTGTGTTGGCAAGTCCCATTGACAGCAGCGCCTCGATCTCGACACGCACGGTACCGACCGCCTCCTTGACGCACTCGAGTGCCGCGTCGCCGGTAATGCGCAGGCCGCCGACGTATTCCAGCCGGACACCGCGCGCCTTCAGCCGGGTTTCGATCTGCGGGCGTGCACCGTGTACCAGCACCAGGCGGATCCCCAGGCTGTGCAGTAGCGCTATGTCATGCACCAACCCGGAGAACAGCGGATCAGCGACCGCTTCACCGCCGAATACAATTACGAAGGTGCGTCCACGGTGTGCATGAATATACGGTGCCGAGAGACGAAAGCCGTCGATGAAGTTTTTATGCCAGTCTTTTGCAGCCATGATCAAACATTCCTGTTCCGATGTTTATAGCAAGTGCACGCGTCAGGTACAAACGCTTTTGATCAGATCGCGAAGCAGCCCGATGGTCGGATTCAGGCGGTCCAGCGCGAGGTATTCGTCCGGTTGATGTGCCTGCGCGATGTCACCCGGACCGAGGACAACCGTGTTCATACCCAGCTGCTGCAGGTACGGGGCCTCGGTGCCGAAGGCCACAGACCCGGCGGCATGACCGGTCAGTTTCTCGGTGACACGAATGATCTCGGCATCGGTAGCGGTTTCCATGGCCGGGATGCCGTCGAACAGCGACTCGAACGTCACCCGGATGCCGGTGTCCTGCAGGCTGCGGTTGACACAGGTGTGGATGCCAGCGCGCAGCTCTTCCAGCTCCATGCCGGGCAGCGGGCGCAGATCAATATGCAGTTCACAGTCTGCACAGATGCGGTTCGGATTGTCACCGCCGTGGATATGCCCGAGGTTGAGTGTGGGGACCGGGACTGCGAACAGTGGGTTGCGGTACTCGTCCTGCAGTTGCGCACGCCAGGCCATCAGGGCGCCAATGACCGTGTGCATTGCCTCCAGCGCGCTGTTGCCGAGTGCCGGATCGCTGGAATGTCCCGAGCGGCCCTGCAGGTGAATGGCTTCCATTAGGATACCCTTGTGCATCCTTACGGGGCGCAGCCCGGTGGGCTCGCCGATCAATGCATGACGTGCCTGCGGGATGCCCCGTTCGACCAGCGCCTTGGCCCCGGCCATGCTGGTCTCCTCGTCCGCCGTGGCCAGCAGGATGACCGGCTCACGCAGATCGGCAGGCCGGATATCGCGCAATGCCTCGATGGCCAGGGCCAGGAAGGCCTTCATGTCGGAGGTGCCCAGGCCGTAGAGGCGGTTGTCGGTCCGGGTGAGTTCAAACGGGTTATATGTCCAGCGGCCTGCGTCGAAGGCCACGGTGTCGGTATGCCCGGAGAGCACCAGCCCGCCGGGACCGCGACCCAGCGTGGCCACCAGATTGGCCTTGGCGGGCATCCCCAGCAGGGGCATGACCTCGACCTCGAAACCGGCAGCGTCCAGCCAGCCGGCCAGCAGGTCGATGACCTTGAGGTTTCCCTGGTCCAGTTTCGGGCTGACACTGCTGATCGATGGGGTGCCGACCAGCGCCGCGATCATGTCGAACAGGGCAGGAGTGGTGATCATCGTCGATGTTCTTCAGGATTTTGAATGACGGCCGTGGCCGTGCCTGTGCAGAAACTCTGCTGTTACTGCAAGGATAACGTTTTATGCGTTGCAGGAAAGGATTTTATGGGCTTGGTTTGTCTAGCGGGCTGTATTGCGTCCGGTCAGACAGGGTGGTCACGACGAGACTACCATCAGGCGTGGCCCCATGACCCGGGTGAATTCTTCCAGGGGCTTTGGCTGACTGTAGGCGTAGCCAGCGATATAGTCGACCCCGATGCGTTTCAGTTCATCGACGACATCCGTGGTTTCAATACCCTCGGCAATGGTCTGCTTGCCGAGCAGGTGGCCCATTATATTGATGGACTTCACCATGGCACGGTCGATGGGGTCGGTCAGTATATCGCGGGTGAAGGTGCCATCGATCTTGATGTAGTCGACCGGGAGTTTCTTCAGGTAGACAAACGAGGAGAGGGTGCCGCCGAAGTCGTCGAGTGAAAACTTGAAGCCGCAACCGCGCAGCGTCAGCATGAAGCTCGTGGCCGTGGCGATGTTGGTGAAGGCAGCAGACTCGGTGATCTCGAAACAGACCTGTTCCGGATTCACCCCGAGTTCATTTTTTTGATCGATGATGTATTTCAGCATGGACGGATCGTTTATCGACTGTCCGGACAGGTTGATGGCAATCCTGATGGGCCAGTGACTGGACGCGTTCTCCTGAGACAGCCAGACCAGCGCATTTCTGATCACCCAGCGGTCGATGTCAGCGGCCAGTTGGTGCTTCTCGCCTGCAGGCAGGAATACCGCTGGTGTGACCTCCAGGCCATTATCGTCAACCATGCGTAAGAGTATCTCGATATGCTTGTCACGTTTGGATTTGCCGTTACAGGCATTGATGGGCTGGAAGTAGAGGGTGAAGTGATCCTCTTCAAGTGCCCTGGTCAGGCGCGATGCCCATTGCATCTGACTATGCTGCTCCTGCAGGTCCGGGTCCCCGAGGTGCGCGATCTGTAGCTGGTTGTGACCGGCCTGCTTGGCGATAAAACAGGCGGAATCAGCCGCGGTCATGACCTTTTCGGGACCACTCGTGTTGCGGTTGATCGGCACCATACCGATGCTGACAGTCGGTGTGAACGAACTGTCACCCCAGGTGAACTGAAATCTCTCAACGGCACTGAGCAGGTTGTTGGCGATTTGTACGGCTTTTTCCAGGGGACAATTTTCCAGCAGCATTCCGAATTCGTCGGCACCTAGACGGCTTAGAGTGTCGCGCTGGCGTACTGAACTAAGCAGCAGCTGGCCGAGTTGTTGCAGGAGTTCGTCCCCCGCCCTGAGACCGTAGGTGTCGTTGACAAGCCGGAACTGGTCAAGATCCAGGTACAGCAGCGTGTGGGTGACAGCTTGTGTCCGGGCCTGACGGATGGCCCGTTTAATCCGTTTTTCGAATGCGCGACGGTTGATCAGGCCTGTGAGGGTGTCATGTGACGCTTCGTAATTCAGTTTCTGGTTTTTTGTGTTGACGCGCTGGATGACAATCCTGGCGACCAGGATGCAGAACACCAGGGCGATCCCGACTAGTGTGAGCAGTAGTTTGCGGGTTCCCCTGTAGTGCTGTTGATTGGCGGAAAGTACCGCGAGTGAGTTTTCCTGTTCCAGGACGACCAGCTGGTCCAGCTGTTCGAGAATTTGATTCTGGTGTTTTGCAGCCATTGATATGGAGGCCGCAAGGTCCCCGACAGCCGCGGACCCCTGGAGTTTCTCGGAGATGTCGTCATTGTAGGATTGTGCTGCCTGTGCGAGCCTGGTGAGTTCCTGATGAATCTCGTACTCTGTGGCGTCCATGCCGAGGCCGATCAGCTTTTCACGCGCGGCCCAGTAGTTCCCTTCGTGGCGCATGAATTCCCGGTATTCCATGTCGCGTTCGCCGGGACTGCCGGTCAGGCGCATGATGTCGAGGCTATTGGTGCGCAGGCGGATGGCGTCACGCATGTCGTTGGCTATGGCGGTCTTGAGATTAGTGACCTCGACCAGCCGGGCCATGTTCTGGGTGCTGGCATGTAACTGGACCAGTGAAACAGACACCAGCATGAAGATCAGCACGGGTAGAGCCAGTAGGCCAGTACTGATGAGCAGGCGGGTATTGTTTTTCATGCTCTGTTTCAGTTCAGTTTGTGTCCGGGACAGGGCGGCCGCTTGCCGTGACCTGGTCACGTTCAAAACGGGCTGATATCAGAATAATAATCGGCTGCCTCGAGGCAATCTTGATAGGGATTTGAGGCGGCAGGCAGTGCGGCCGGATGGCCGGTTGCCGCGGTGGGTCCCAGGGCAGTCAGGCAACACGGCCCCACACGGACCGCAGGCGGTGCTAGTGGTGCAGGGTGCCCTGTTCGTATTCAGTGATGCCACAGCGCAGATTGCTGGGCAGGGCCTCATGAATGAATTGCGGCGGATCAAGCTTAAGATTGTTCATGATGGAGATGAAATCGGCACGCGATTTCCCCTTGCCGACACGCGGATTGAGTGACTTTTCCTCGCCGATGGTCGTATACGAGCGGCCATCGTAGTCATGTCCCGGATAGACGATGGTGTCGTCGGGCAGTGTAAACAGCTTCCGGGTGATTGAATCGTACAGGGTGCCGGGATCTCCGGACTGGAAATCGGTGCGTCCACAACCGCGGATCAGCAGGGTGTCACCGGTGAATGCGATGCCCGGGATCAGGTAGCTCACGTCACCCGGGGTATGGCCAGGGGTGTGCATGACGCGGATTTTCCCCGCACCCAGCGGAATCAGGTCGTCGTCTTTCACCAGGATGTCGGCACATTTCGAACCGCAGTCCTCGTGTACCAGGACAAGCGAATTCAGGCTCTCCCTGAGCAAACCCGAGCCGGTGATATGATCGGCATGGACATGCGTTTCAAGCGTGTATAGCAGCTTCAGGTCGAGTTCTCTGAGCAGCCGGATATCACGCGAGACCTGGTCATGGACAGGGTCGATCAGCGCCGCTTGACGCGAAGCATCGTCCCACAGCAGGTAGGTATAACTGCTGGTTTTGGGATCGAATAGCTGGTGTACTTCCATGGCGGTGTCTGGCTGGCAGTGCCCGTCCCGTGCGGCTAATCGCGCCCGAGCAGTGAAGTGCAGGAACCCAGGTTATGGACCCGTGAGAAGCCGTATGCCTCGAGCAGACCCTTGGCGACACCGCTGCGCTGCCCGCTGCTGCAATACAGCAGCACCGGCGCCTCTTTGTCCAGCTGCTTCAGCGCCTGCTGGATCACCGGTAACGGAATATTGACCGAGCCGGGCACGGGACTGTGCCGGTATTCCTGCGGGTTACGCACATCTACCAATTGCGCGCCCTGCTCGATCAGCTCTCTTGCGTCAGCAACGGTGATTGTCGGTTGGTACATGGTTAGCCTCTGTTAGTCCGTTTACCTACCTGATGTTCGGATGCGTGCTTTGCGAAGACTGATTGCGTGTCCGATGATCATTGGTCAGGCAGTTGCGCACGATGCATGAATAGATGAAACTGCCCAGCGCAACAACGAAAATAATCAAAGAAACCCAAGTCAGATTGTCAAAGTACATATCACACCTCCTTCAATGGTTAAGAACATAAGAATTTAACCATCTGCTTATATTGTACATTAATTAAGACAATAATCAAGTCAAATAGGTTCCCAAAACTACCAGTTCAGAACGGATATAGCTTATTGAATACTAATAATAATATGACGATTACAGAGCCAATTATTTGGCACATTTACGGCCCCGTCTCCAGGTAGCCGTTATCCCCTGTTCGGGACGGGTCTACGTGGCCCGGTTGCGTCAGCCGGGCGGATCCATAGGGGGTTGTTTATGGCGAGACGGTGAGGTCGGTACAATGACCGGTCATTTGGAGCGGTCGTCTGCTCGCCTGGACGTGTTCGTTGGGTGCACCGGGGTTTTTACCGCAGAGGCGCCGAGGGCGCAGCGAAGACCATTAAATAAATATCACCGCAAAGGCATCACCGCAAAGGCGCTAAGGACGCAAAGATAATTATTCTCCAGACTAAGAATGCCCTGATTATTTAACGACTTATTTTTTGGATGCAGTGTACGCCCAGGAAACATGGGCAAGCAGACATTTCATGATGGGTATGGCGCACCCTTGCTATGACAATGCAGTACCAGAATGCAGAGATTTTGTGAATTGAGTTATTTGTAAATTAATTTAGAGGTTTCCTGGATATGGCACACAAGTTAAACCGTTACAGTTCGCGCATTACCCAGCCCAAGTCACAGGGTGCATCCCAGGCCATGCTGCACGGCACCGGGCTGACGCGCGCGGATATGGACAAGGGGCAGGTCGGTATCTCCAGTGTCTGGTATGAGGGCAACACCTGCAACATGCACCTGAACGACCTGGCCGCGAAGGTGCATGAAGGTGTACGTTTGGCCGGCCTGGTGGGGATGCGCTTCAATACCATCGGTGTCAGTGACGGCATTTCGATGGGTACCGAGGGCATGAGCTACTCGTTGCAGTCGCGTGATTTGATTGCGGACTCGATCGAGACCGTCATGAGCGCGCAGTGGTATGACGCGAATATCTCCATACCCGGCTGTGACAAGAACATGCCCGGCTGCCTGATTGCCATGGGACGTCTCAACCGGCCCGCGCTCATGGTCTACGGTGGCACCATCAAGCCGGGCCATCTGGACAACCGGACCCTGGATGTTGTATCGGCGTTCCAGAGTTACGGCGAATTTATCGCGGGCAAAATCGACGATGAGACACGCCAGGAAATCATCGAGAATTCCTGCCCGGGTGCCGGTGCCTGTGGCGGCATGTACACGGCCAATACCATGGCCTCTGCCATTGAGGCCATGGGCATGTCGCTGCCCTACAGTTCATCGACACCCGCGGTGGACCCGCAGAAGACCGAGGAGTGCCTGCAGGCGGGAGCGGCAATACGCAACCTGCTGGAACAGGACATCAAGCCGCGCGACATCATGACGCGTGCGGCATTCGAGAATGCGCTGGTGGTGGTTATCGCGCTGGGCGGTTCGACCAACGCCGTGCTGCACCTGCTGGCCATGGCACGTGCTGTTGATGTGCCGCTGTCCATCGACGCGATTCAGCAGGTCAGTGACCGCATTCCATTTCTCGCCGATCTCAAGCCGAGCGGCAGGTATGTCATGGAGGACCTGCACAAGGTGGGCGGCACCCCGGCGGTGATGAAGTATCTGCTGGAGCAGGGTCTGCTGGATGGCAGCTGCCTCAGCGTGACCGGCAAGACCCTGGCCGAGAACCTGCAGGACCTGCCGGGTCTGACGCAAGGGCAGGAGGTATTCCATGCCCTGGACGACCCGATCAAGAAGACCGGTCATATCCAGATCCTGAAGGGTAATCTGGCCCCCGGAGGTTCAGTCGCCAAGATCACCGGTAAGGAGGGCCTCAGGTTCACAGGCCCTGCCAGGGTATTCGACAGTGAGGAGGAAATGCTGCAGGCGCTCGAGGAGAACCGCATCCGGAAGGGCGACGTGGTTGTGATCCGTTACGAAGGTCCCAAAGGCGGTCCCGGGATGCCGGAGATGCTTACCCCGACGTCCGCCATCATGGGCGCCGGGCTGGGGCAGGACGTGGCCTTGCTGACCGACGGCCGTTTTTCCGGCGGCTCACATGGCTTCATCATTGGCCACATCGTGCCGGAGGCCCAGGAGGGTGGGCCGATTGCCCTGATCCGTGACGGCGACATCATTACCGTCGATGCCGAGAGCGGCAACCTGTCGGTCGATGTCAGTGATGCGGAACTGGAACAGCGCCGGCGTGACTGGACCATGCCCCCCTACAAGGCCACGAGCGGTACCCTGTACAAGTACATCAGACTGGTGAAGAACGCCTCCGAGGGTTGTGTCACCGACGAGTGAGAAATGATGTAGGAGCGCCGTCCTCCGGCGCGATTGCATGATACGTCATCGCGGCCGGGAGGCCGCTCCTACAGGGGGCGCCACGGAAGGAGATGGAAACATCAATCGCTGTGATTCTCTCGTATGCAATCGCGGCCAGGAGGCCGCTCCTACAGGGGGCGCCACGGAAGGAGATGGAAACATCAATCGCTGTGATTCTCTCGTATGCAATCGCGGCCGGGAGGCCGCTCCTACAGGGGCGCCAGGGAAGGAGATGGAAACATCTATTACGTGTAGGAGCGCCGTCCTTCGGCGCGATTGTTTGGTATATCATCGCGGCCAGGAGGCCGCTCCCGCGCCTGATGTATTAGCCCTTAAAACGTGTCCCAGCTGGATTTCTTGCGCCAGCGGATGCGCGGGATGATCAGGCCGACAATGATGCCCAGCAGCACGACGGCGGCGCCGACCATGAACCAGTCGCGGGCGGTGCGGTCCTTGAGGCCTTCATTTTCCTGGTGCAGGGTCTGAAGGTTGCGTTCCAGGGCTACGACACGGCTCTTGAGCTCCTTGTTCTCGCTATCTATGGCCAGCGCGCTCGATGCCGTGCGCTTGATCTCGGCAAGTTCCTGGCTGACCGTGCGGTTTACCCCGTCGAGGTTCATGCGTTCCTTTTCAATGGAACTCATTTTCCCCCTTATCGTCTCCATGGTTGTTTCCAGCTTGCTGTTTTCAAGTTCCAGTTCTGCGAGTTTCTTCTCGGTAGTCGCCAACTTGTCACGTGCGGCCTGACCCTTCATAAGGAAGCGTGACAACACCCAGCCTGACTTGCCGTCCCTGGTGCGCACGCGACTGTAGCCGGAATCGTTATCGGTCTCGAGTACCGTCAGCGCGGTGCCGCTACGCAGCATGCGGATGATCCCGTGACTGGTGCTTTTGCCGCTGCGCATGGTTATCTCCAGGCTGTCGCTGACATAGCGGGTCTCGGCCAGGGCATGGCCGCTGATCAGGGTGGACAAACAGACGACAACAAACAGTTTTCTCGCAAGCATCATGTGTTCCCCGGGCAGGGTGTTATGTCAGAACGGAAACTATTGTAGCCGATCGCACCATGGAGCGAATACTAGCATCCCGGCCCGGCCTGATTGGTCCGCCCATGGTCCTGCAGCCGCGCCGGGGTGCCAGGCTGGGTTATACTCGCGGGTGCAATGGCTGATATGACCTCGCTCGACCAGTTCGATTTCCATGACCGTCTTGAGGAATCACGGGGCCCGGTGGTGGTGGTGTTTGTGACCCCGGGCTGTGCCTCCTGCCGGCACTGGAAACGGTTCCTGCTCGACTATGCACGCACGCACCCCGGCCTTGCCCTCTACCAGGTCAATGTGCAGCAGGACATGGCCCTGGTGCACGAGTTCGGGGTTTTCCACCTGCCAGCCGTGTACCTGTACCTGGACGGGCGCTTCCACTGTGAGTTGCAGTCCGAGGCCCGCCGCGACCGCTTTGATGCGGCACTGAATGAAGCGCTTCAGGCGCCCTCGCAGGAGGCGCCGTGAAGATCGATGTGACCGACGGGCTGTTGTCCGATGCACGGCAGGTGCCCTCGCCGAACTGTGACGAACGTCCCGACTGCAACGATATATCCCTGATCGTCATTCACGGCATTAGCCTGCCGCCGGGGGAATACGGCGGTCACTGGATCGATGACCTGTTCACCAACCGGCTCGACACCGGCGCACACCCCTACTTCTCGGAGCTGGAGGGATTGTGCGTCTCCAGTCATCTGCTGATCCGGCGCGACGGCGAGAGCGTGCAGTATGTGCCATTCAACAAGCGCGCCTGGCATGCCGGCGAGTCTTGCTATGATGGCTGCAGTGCCTGCAATGATTTTTCCATTGGTATTGAACTCGAAGGCCTGGATGACGAACCCTATACCCCCGTCCAGTATGACCGGCTTGCCGCGGTCATACGGTCCTTGGTGCAGGCCTTCCCGGGCCTGTCATACGAGCGCATCGCCGGGCATTCCGATATCGCACCCGGGCGCAAGACGGACCCGGGCCCTGCCTTCGACTGGCAGTGTCTCAGGGACCGGTTGCCGGCTGATGTGACCTGAATGGAGTGGTGTTGATGGCTTCGGATTCCTATCGAGAGACCCGGATTGATCTCCTGCGCCATGGCGAACCGATCGGGGGCCGGCGCTATCGTGGCCAGATTGATGATGCACTGAGCAAAAAGGGCTGGCAGCAGATGTGGTCTGCCGTGGGCGAATCGGCCGACTGGCAACAGATTGTCACCTCGCCGCTGCTGCGCTGCTGTGAGTTTGCTGATTCGCTGGGTGAGCGGCACCAACTGTCGGTTCATCGGGAGCCGCGCTTCCGGGAGGTCGGCTTCGGTGAGTGGGAAGGCAAAACCCGCGCCGAGCTGGAACAGATAACACCCGGCCAGGTCGCACGCTTTTACCGGGACCCGGTCAGTAACCGCCCGGCGGGTGCCGAGCCGCTGGATGCCTTCTATGCGCGTGTACAGTCCGGATTTGTCGAGTTGCTGGAGCGATTTCCCGGGCAGTCGGTGCTGGTGGTAGCGCATGCCGGGGTGATCCGCGCCATCATGGCGCATGCCCTCGATGTCCCGCTCGCCAGCATGTACCGTATCAGCATAGCCAACGCCGGCATCAGCCGTATTCGCACCGACCGAGACCGTATCTTCAACCTGGTCTTCCGCGCCAGTGAATGACAGGCCGTGCGGCCATGGCCACCATGCGAATCGGGATCGATCTCGGCGGGACCAAGATAGAAGGCATCGTGCTGGCGTCGGACGGCGCCGTACGTGCCCGTGAGCGGGTGGCGACGCCGGTTGGTGACTATCCGGGCACGCTGGTTGCGATCCGTGACCTGGTGGCCGCACTGGAACGCGACGCGGGCCGCACCTGCCCGGTGGGCATCGGCATGCCCGGCTCCTGGTCGCGGGCAACCGGCCTGGTCAAGAATTCCAACTCGGTGTGCCTGAATGGCCAACCCCTGCGCCGCGATCTCGAGGCCTTGCTGGAGAGTCCCCTGCAGTTTGCCAACGACGCGGACTGCTTTGCCCTGTCGGAGGCCTCGGACGGGGCCGCGGCCGGCGCGGCCGTGGTATTCGGAGTGATTGTCGGCACCGGAACCGGTGGTGGAATCGTCGTTGACGGCAAGCTGGTTGCGGGACCGAACGGCATTGCCGGCGAATGGGGGCATAATCCCCTGCCGTGGCCGCGTCCCGACGAGTTACCGGGACCCGATTGCTATTGTGGACTGCAGGGCTGCATCGAGACCTGGTTGTCCGGTACCGGCCTGGCGCGTGACTACGCGGATCGGCAAGGCGAGACGCTTGATGCCGTCGAGATCAGCCGGCGTGCAGCCAAGGGGGATGCCCCGGCCAAGGAATGTCTGCAGCGCCACGCCGACCGCATGGCCCGGGCGCTCGCCAGTGTCATCAACGTGATCGACCCGGACGTGATCGTGCTCGGTGGTGGCGTGTCCAATATCGACACGTTGTATGCGTCTGTGCCGGCGTTGTGGGCGCGCTATGTGTTTTCAGATCGTGTCGAGACGCAGCTGGTCAGGGCGATGCACGGCGATTCCAGCGGGGTGCGAGGTGCCGCCTGGTTGTGGCCCGCCGTGGAGTAACAGGAGTCATTCTGCTTTTTTCGACGAAACGGTATTTGTAGGCCGGATTTAGGTGTGCAGCACCGTAATCCGACATTTAAGAGCGTCGGATTACACTTACGCTAATCCGACCTACCGTTTTGTATGAAAAAGCAGAATGTCCCCGATTTCTTACTGCGCCTGTCGTGCAGCGATCTCCCGCAAGCTGGGCACTGCCAGCCCGGCGGCATCGGCCTGTTCCAGGGCGCGTTGCAGACGTGCTGGAGCGCTTCTTCCCATGCAGCGATGATCGGGATCGCCGTCAAAGGCGGTCAGCATGCCCTGGACGAGTTCGGCGGTGGGCAATGACTGTCCTGTGAGGGTCTCCTGGATCTGGATGACCTCGAGGGCCACGGCCTCCGCCAGTTTGCGGTGGTTCGTCCACAACCCGCTCACCGTACCGCCGGTGACGAGGCCAGCGCAGTTCGTGGTGACAATGTAGACGTTCTTGATAACCAGTTCCCGCAGCATGTCAGTGGCGCTTTTCACTACCCGTGCCGGGATATTGATGGTGCCGAGTGCCTCCACGAGTAGCTCGGCCTGTGGCCCGAACACCGGTGAGGGTATCAGCACCCTGGCATCCTGGCCGGGTTTTTTCTCGAACCACACCGAGATTACGGTGGGATTGATAAAACCGTAGTGTTCCCAGTCGCGCGGCAACAGCTCGTTCTGCAGCAGCCCCAGGCGCGCCTGCCAGGCAGGGGGTATCTGTTCCAGTACCGGGTGCAGGTCAGGCTCGGCAACCGCCACCAACACCAGTGCCGGTGCCGGCAGTTCCTGCGCCGCGACGGCGATATCGTCATTGCGGGCGACGGGATAGACGGGGTAACCGGCGCGCAGCAGGCCGCGGGCAAAGACCCCGCCCGTTTCGCCGACACCTATCAGCACTACGGGTGATTGCATGTGCGTGCTTTCGTCTTGTATCTGCTTGCTGGACGCGAGAGTATAACGCAACCGGTTGCCTGTCTGGAGTACCCTGAGGCCTGAATTCTGCACATGGTGATATCAACACAGGGACCTTCCCGGCTGTTCGGTCTGTTGCTGCTGTGGGTGGTGCCGCTGACGCCGGCGTGGCCGGCGATACTGGTGACGGATGATGCCGGCAACCGGTTCGCATTCGAGCAACCCGTGCAGCGCATCGCCAGCCTGGCGCCGCATATCACCGAACTGTTGTTCGCCGCCGGTGCCGGCGCTGCCGTCGTCGGGGTGTCCGAATACAGCAACTATCCCGCTGCCGCGGAAAGCCTGCCGCGCATCAGTGGCGGCAACGGGCTGGACCTGGAAGCCATTGTCGGTCTGCGGCCGGAGCTGGTGATTGCCTGGCAAAGCGGGAATCCGGCCCACCAGGTCAGGCGGCTGCGCCAGCTGGGCCTGCAGGTGTTTGTCTCCGAACCACGTCGCCTGGAGGACGTTGTGACCAGCCTGGAACGCTTCGGCTTGCTGGCCGGCAGCACTGAACAGGCGCGTGAACAGGTCAGTGCCTTCAGGCATCGCCATGCCGCCCTGGCCCGGCGTTATGCGCAGCGCGATAAGGTCAGCGTGTTCTATTCAATCTGGCAGCGGCCGCTCATGACCGTCAATGGGGAGCATCTTATCAGCGATGTCATTCGCCTGTGCGGCGGCCGCAACGTATTCAACAAGCTGCCGGGCCTGGCGCCACAGATCGGTGTAGAGGCGGTGCTGGCAGCAGATCCGCAGGCGATCATTGCCGGCGGAGGCGCAGAGGCACTGCCTGGTTTGCACAAGAGGTGGTCACGCTGGCAGGAACTGACGGCGGTGCAGAACGGGCATCTCTTTACAATTCCGCGTGACGTGATGGTGCGTCATTCGCCGCGTGTGCTGGACGGTGCGGAACAGTTATGTCGCCTGCTCGACGAAGTGCGCAGTCAAAGTGAGAAGTGAAAGCAAGAAATATCAAATACAACAGCGACAGATAATATCTAGAAACTATGGAAGTGATACTGCTTGTATTGTCAAATCCCGCATGATCCGTTTCGAACCTGATGTGTCAATCATATTATGCATATTAAGAAGTGGAAATTAGCAGGATCGGACACCCACTTAGCTTGTGCTTGCGAAGGCTGCTCATGTGCAGGCAAGTATGCGGGCAGGCGTTTCTGTGGTACTGGTAATCCGCAATCATGGAAGACCTGCCTTTCGATTGGATGCTCCCTGGTGGGGAGGCACAGTCAGGAATAGTGACTCACCACGATTTCCTCTGCATCATCTTTGTTCCATTAATCTTGAGTGGAACGCAAACATGCAGGAAATTGCACCGGACACGGTTGAATCCGCCATCTTTTCGGACGTTCACTTGCACACAACTCTGGATTAATGAATATATTTCCGGATTGACTCGCTCCATTCCAAATCGAGATCAATACACCACGCTATTGTCATCTTTTGTTAAAGATGCACTGTCAGCACCGGCCCGGGTGGTAGAATATGTCGCGTAATCGTGGCAATGGGCTGGCGAATGGCTGATAATTTTCCAAACGCAGGAGACTAGGCGATGTACCGAATCGGCATTTTGGTTGCGCTAATGTTGTTAGCGGCTTGTTCATCACAAAGAATTATCGTAGACCAGAACGGAACGGACATGTCAATGTATGATCGTGACCTGGCCGAATGCAACGTCTATGCGGAACAGGTCCCGACCGAGGCCGAGGTAGCCAGGGGGGCCGTCGGCGGTGCAGTCCTTGGTGGTGTGATCGGCG
Organism: uncultured Ectothiorhodospiraceae bacterium; assembly: GCA_947258545.1. GTDB lineage: Bacteria > Pseudomonadota > Gammaproteobacteria > UBA9214 > UBA9214 > CAMYJZ01. Next base: position 48,869 of record CAMYJI010000005.1, on the reverse strand, counting down.
CGATCGTGGATAACAGCCGAACTGCAGGCAGGCTCGCTGGTGCCGGATCCGTAACCGGTGCGGTAGGCGGTGGCAGCAAGGCTAAAAACGAGAAGGATCGCGTGATAAAGAATTGTCTGCGCAACCGTGGATACAAGGTACTCAACTAGGTCCTGGTTGATTCGTATCAGTAATTAGTATCTGAGCACGCTTTAATCAAATACGCCGGAGATATTTTCCTCTCGAGATCTCTATTCAGTACAACAGCCTGCTGACATACAGATCGGCAACTCTTTATCGCCGGAAGACCCGCTTGCTGTGGCAGATTGGCATACCCAGAAGCAAGAAATCAGATCAATACTGTTTATTCAGTGACGGCCCTTTAGGCCGCTTCCATATTGATCAAAAGGTCGTGTTTTAGCCGGGCCCGGCAATTAAAAAAAAGTTAAAATCCAGACAAGTACGTTAGATGGACGACATCGGCTCTCTTGATAACTTTGCGAAACATGCCGTTCCGATTCTACAGTGTAAGTATTTTCCCTAATGGCCCCCCTACTGGCCTCTAAACTATTCTCCTGCATAGACCTTGGGTGGGAGGAAACGAGGGGGGAGGAGCGGCGGCCTTTGGGCCGCCGTTTTTTATTTGCGGGAGTAACTGCTCTTGGCGGCCGTTACCGGACACTTGTGGAAACGACCGGGGCTTGAATTGACCTGAAACTGCCTGCCAGATCAAATACAGACTGATACAGATAATAACCTTGTCATTCACCTCTCATGCTGCCAGAAAACGTCCGGGTATCCCGCCTGCCTGTTCAGCTGGCGCGCCATAACAAACAACAGGTCGGACAGACGGTTCAGGTATTTCAACGTCGTCGGGTTGACCGCTGCGGTTTTCGCCAGCCGGTGGACACAGCGCTCGGCGCGGCGGCAGACGGCGCGCGCAAGGTGACAAGAGGCGGCAGCCGGAGTACCGCCCGGGAGGATGAATTCCTTCAGGGCCGGCAGTTCGCTGTTGAATTCATCGAGGGCCTGTTCCAGCGCCTTGACACGGTCCGGCTGCAGGGTGTTGTGGCCAGGCATGCTCAGTTCGCCGCCGATGTCGAACAGGCGGTGCTGTATACCTGTCAATGTCGAACGGATGGTTTCTGGAACGTCTTTGCTGAGCAGCAGGCCGATGGTGCTGTTGAGTTCGTCAATTTCGCCGATGGCCTCGATGCGTGGGTCGTCCTTGTCGATACGTCCACCGTCACTCAGGCCGGTGGTGCCATCATCCCCGGTACGGGTGTAGATCTTCGTCAGTCGGTTACCCATGTCAGCCCTCCAGAAGCCTGTATTCAACAGGTACTACAAGATCAACGGCCTGGTCATTCAGCCACTGTTTTGCCTGTGGCACGCTTGCGGTCTGCAAGATTTTGATGGCGGCGCGGTCAAGCACCGGGTGCCCGGAACTGCTGGAGACCAGTATGTCCGTCAGTTGCCCGTCCGGTAGCACCCGTATAGCGAGGATTACCGTTCCTTCCCAGCCATTGCGACGGGCAATCCTCGGGTAGCGGAAATTCTCCTTGAGCGCTATGGAAACAGCGGTTTGTACGGAATGCCTTGCAAGCATGTCGTCTGCTGCAGGAGTTGTTGCTTCGTACGCTGGGCTGGCTAATCCACGGGTCGCCGTTGCAAGGGTATCCCCGCTCGTGACGGATGCGGCCGCAGCAATGTGGTCGGCGCGTGCAGGCACAGACTGTTGATGGTTGGCGGCTACCGGCAAGGTCTGCTGCTTTTCCTGTGCACGTGTCCTGCGATGACTGAGTGGTGTGGGCTGCAGTGCTGCACGCGCCGTGTTCTGCGTGTTGTGATCAGCCTGGGCTTTTATGCGGTTGTCCGTTTCCTTTGCAGCGTTCGGCAGCAATGCCAGCGCGAGTGTCCTGCCACCGCTGATTTCCTCCGGCCCTGTTTCCTGGTCATACCAGGCCCCGATAAGCAGGCCGTGCATTGCCAGTGAAAGGGCGATAAAACGCAGCATGGTGGTGCCCCTAGTTACCCGCGCGGTAGCGCAGGGTCACGAACAGGTTGCGCCCTGCGGTGTTGTAGGTGTTGACGCTCTGGTAGTCCTTGTCGAAAGCGTTTTCCAGGCGGCCCTGCAATTGCCAGTTGCGGTCCAGTTGCCATGAGGCACGCAGATCGAGCTGGCCGTATCCGCCCAGCTCGATCGTATTGCCCCGGTCATCAAAGCGGGAGCTCTGCGCAATGAATGAGGCGCCGATGCCGGTTCTTCCGAACCGGCGGTCGATGTCCAGCTTGAGGCTGCGCTTGGCGCGCCGCGGCAGAATATTGCCGGTGTTGTCATCGCGCGGTTTCAGGAAGGTTGCAGAAGTGCTCGTTGTCCAGCCATACAGATCGCCGGACAGCGAGGCCTCCAGTCCTTCTATGGTGGCTTCATTCACATTGGCCGGCAGGAAGGTGGCCAGGTCGAATACGATCAGGTTGTCGATGCGTGTGCGGAAGACGCGCAGGTCCCAGTCGAGCCCACCGGCACGGCCTTCAGCACCGATCTCGAGGGTTTCCGATTCTTCGGGGTCAAGGTCCGGGTTGCTGCTGGGGAAGCCCATGAAGTCCGGGAAGTACAGGTCATTGAAAGTGGGTGCCGTGTACGCCGTGCCCCAGGATGCGATCAGGCGGGTCGTCGCATGCAGCTGGTAACCCCATGCCAGGTTGCCGGTCGTTTGGCTGCCGAACTGCTCGTCATCCAGTGGCCGGATGCGCGTCAGCAGAGTGTGTCTACCTCGCTCGCCGCGGTACTGCGCAAACACCGCCTGCGTGTAACGCGCGGTTTCGTTGTAAGGTGTGGAACTGTCGACCCGGTCGTCATGGTAGTCAAGACCGAGGGTGAAGATGTCCGCATCGGAACGCGAATAGTCCCCCTGCAGTGAGAAACTGCGGCGTTCCGAGTCAAACTGTGTTGCCGAGCCGGGAGTCCCGGAACGAAAGCTCTTCCTTTCATCCAGGCTGCGGCCCGCCGTGGCGGTAAGGTTCAGGTACTCGGTCAGGGGTGCGCGCAATGACACCCCCAGCACCTGCTCGACGAAATCGTCCTGGTTGGGAAAGGGATCGTTGCTGTCGAACTCGACGTTGCCCTCCGCGTGCAGACCGTGAAATTCGAGTTCGGCCCCGCCGGAAAAACGGTGCCCGGCCCTGAGACTCAGGGACGTGCTGTCGTGACCGTCGTCATCCGGGTCATTAATCGGGATTCCGAACTCAACAGTGGGTTCGCGGGCATCAAAACCATCGGTTTTCAGCCTGGAGAGCTGGCCGGAGTACCAGTTGTCGTCGACGCTGCCGCTGAAGTCCAGTGCCGCCTCGAGGGAGTTGTAACGCCCGCCGCCGGCAATAGCACTCCACTGCAGCGGGCCCTTGCCGCGCCGGGTGAAGATCTGGATGACGCCGCCGATCGCCTCTGAGCCGTACAGGGCCGAGTTGGGACCGCGTACGATTTCAATGCGTTCGACCTGTTGCAACGGGATGAATTCCCACGACACCCTGCCCGCGGTCACGGAACCCGTACGGAGGCCGTCGATCAGCAGGGTGACATGGCCGGGATTGGTGCCGCGCATGAGTATCGAGGTCAGCTGGCCTGCGCCCCCCTGGTTGGCAATGTCGATACCGGTACGTCCACGCAGTAATTCGGTAATGCTGCCCGCCTGGCTGCGTTCGATTTCGGCACGGGTAATGACGGTGATTGCGGAGAGCGTTTCATCAGCCGTTTGTGCCATGCGGGTGGCGGTGACCACGAGCGGGGATTGCCTGGTGGCGGCCTCCGGTGTCAGGCTGTTGAATAAGCAGGTAAAGGCAAGCAGCCCCGTCAGTGGGCATCGACCCGATTCCATCAATTTCTCCAGTGCGCACACCCGCGCTATTTACGGTGACGAGGGAAAATGACAGAGAGGAGGTGGAGTGCTTCCTGTCTGCATCGCCCGCCGCGATACGTTCAAGTCATACTCCAGGCCGGTCTCCGGGCTTGCGAGAGGGATGAATCCCCGGTGTGCCGCCTTCCCGCGTCTTGCGCAGTGGCATTGTGGCTCACCCTGTCTCGCTTACCGTTGCGGGGGCAGCGCCGGAATTGTCATCAGCAGACGCACCGGCTTCCCGTTTCATCCCTGGGACAATTGTCCGCGGGACACCTGTAAGCGCGGACGACTTTAAGTCCCGCTCACGGGGGTGTCAAGGCGGGAAGTGGATCGCGGTGCTTATTCCGGCAACCACACCGGGCCCCTGGGGCCGTCCAGGGCGTGCATCGGGTGTCCGTACAGGCGTTCCAGTACCGGTCGGGTCAGCACCTCGTCCGCGCTGCCCTGGGCGGTCTCGCCGGCGCCGAACAGCAACAGGAAGCGGTCACAATAGCGCAGGGCCAGGTTGAGGTCGTGCATGACCAGCAGCAGCGTCTTCTGTTCTGCCTGTGACCTGGATTGCAGCAGGTCCAGGATGCGGATCTGCTGGTGGACGTCCAGGTGATTGGTGGGTTCGTCGAGCAACCACAGTGCCGGGTCCTGGGTCAGCAGGGTGGCGATGCCCAGGCGCCGGCGTTCGCCCCCGGAGAGCGTGGCCACGTTGCGGTTCTCCATCTCGTCCAGTCCGACGGCGAGCAGTGCGGCGCGGGCAAGCGCGTAGTCCTCCGGGCCTTCCCACTGCAGCGCCCCCAGGTAGGGATGACGCCCGATCAGCACGGTCTCCATGACACTGGCAGGGAAGGCATCCAGGTGGTCCTGCAACAGGACGCCGACCTGCCGGGCGATGCGTCGCCGGGGCAGGGTTTCCACTGGTTTTCCACCCAGCCTCACCGCACCGCTGTCGGGACGACGCAGGCCTGCCAGCGTATGCAGCAGGGTGGTCTTGCCGGCGCCGTTGCGGCCGAGGATGGCCCAGCGTTCACCGGCGTTGAGGTGCAGGGCCAGCTGGTGGCAGACCCTGGTGGTGCCGATGTGGATGTCGAGCTGTGATGTTTCCAGCAGTGCCATGGCCGTTCAGCCCTCCCGGCCGTGCAGGTCGCGGCTGCGATACAGCAGCACCAGAAACACCGGTACGCCCACCAGTGCCGTCAGGATGCCCACCGGCAACTGGCGCGGTGCCAGCAGGGTGCGCGCCAGGGTGTCGGCGATCACCAGCAGGCTGCCGCCCAGCAGGGCCGCCGCCGGCAGCAACAGGCGGTGGTCGCGTACTCCCTGCAGGCGCAGCATGTGCGGCACCACCAGGCCGACGAAGCCGATGCTACCGGCCATGGTGACCGCGGCAGCGGTCAATACGGATGCCAGTACATAGATAAGGCGGCGCAAGGTCGCGACCGGCACGCCGAGTGTTGCCGCGGCCAGCTCGCCGTGCGCGAGGATGTTGAGCGAACGGCCCATGACAAGCGCGATCAGCAGGCCGGCGAGCAGGATGACGAAACCTGTCAGCGGCGTGTCGACATAAGCCAGGTCGCCCATCAGCCAGAACAGCATGCCGCGCAGGTTCTGCTCGGGGCTGAGCGCCAGCAGGAAACCGATGACCGCACCCCAGCCCGCGGCGATGACGATGCCGGTCAGCAACAGGCGGTTGATGGTCCAGCTGCCGCGGCCGTGCGCCAGGCCGAACACGATCAGCATCGACAGCAGGGCGCCGCTGAAGGCGGCCCCGTGCAGCCACAAGCCACCAAGCCCGAATAACAGGGTCAGCAGGGCGCCGGTGGCCGCGCCGCCGGAGATCCCGAGGACATAGGGGTCGGCCAGGGGATTGCGCAACAGCACCTGCATCAATGCCCCGGCCAGCGCAAGCAGGGCGCCGGTGACAAAGGCCGCGGCGGCGCGTGGCCAGCGCAATTCGAGAATGACCCGGGCATGGAGGCCCGGGTCTGTATCGAACAGGGCCGCGACCAGTTCGCGCCAGCCGATGTCGATACTGCCGCTCGTCAGGCTGCAGGCAAAGCCGGCAAGGGTCAGTGCCAGTAGTGCACTAAAGAGGAATGGCGGGCGCATTGCGTGTGTGCCTCAGGCGCCGGTCAGGCAGTGCACGCCCTTAGTCTCTCAGGCTCATCACCGGCCAACCATGGTCCGCGGCATGCTGGCGGAGAATATCATCCGGGTCGACGGCAATTGGGTAGGCGACCTTGCTCAGTAGCGGCAGGTCATTATGGGAATCGCTGTAGAACCAGCTGGTGTCGAGGTTCTCGCCATTCTCCTCGAGCCAGCCGGCCAGTTTCTCCACCTTGCCATGCTGGAAACAGGGTACGTCGATGACGTTCCCTGTATAGCGGCCTTCGATGAACTCGGGTTCGGTGGCCAGCAAATGTTCGACACCATAGAGCCCGGCGATTGGTCCGGTAATGAAACTGTTGGTGGCGGTGATAATGACCAGCGTGTCGCCCCGGGCCTTGTGCGATTCGATCAACGCCTGTGCCTTTGACAGCAGGATCGGCCGGATCTTTTCTTCGATGTACTCTTCGCGCCACTGGTTGAGTGTGTCCAGGTCATGCTCGGCGAGAGGCTTGAGCTGGAAGCGCAGAAACTCATGGATGTCCAGCTCACCTACCTTGTACTGGTCATAGAAGCGCTGGTTCTCCTGCTCGTAGAAGTCCCCGTCCACGATGCCGCGCTCGGCGAGAAAACAGCCCCACAGGTAGTCGCTGTCGCCGCCGATCAGGGTGTTATCGAGGTCAAAGAGTGCGATACCCACGGTCCGCTCCCGGATGAAAAACGCCGCCAAGGATAGTGGGTGGGGCTGCAAAGGTAAAACCGCCGCCGTTGCAATGGCGTGGGGTGATTTGCTCCGATTGCCCGCCTATGGGAGAATGATTGTTAATCTAGCTTAAGCATCGAAGGTTCTGTAAGTGATTGACCCGGATGGATTTAGACCGAATGTCGGGATCATTCTGTCTGATTGCAAAGGCCGGCTGCTTTGGGCGCGACGCATCGGTCAGGATGCCTGGCAGTTCCCGCAGGGCGGCATACGCAGCGACGAGACCCCGGCCGAGGCCATGTACCGGGAGTTGGCCGAGGAGGTTGGCCTGTATCCCGAACATGTCGAGCTGTTGGGTTCGACCCGCGGCTGGCTGCGCTACCGCCTGCCGCGCAGATTCATTCGGCGCAGCAGCCGACCATTGTGTATCGGTCAGAAGCAGGTCTGGTTTATGTTGCGTCTGCTGTGTGACGAAGCCCAGGTCCACCTGGACCGGACCGAGCAGCCCGAGTTCGACCATTGGCGCTGGGTCGATTACTGGGTGCCACTGGACGAGGTGGTTTCTTTCAAACGCAATGTTTATAAAAAAGCACTGAACGAACTGGCACCGCTGCTGTTTCCCCACGGGCTACCCGACGCCTCCCGTTAACAGCAGGATTTCAACCGCACTCAGAGCGAAATTCAGGCCTTGGGCACGAGCAGGGCGGTGTAACACTCGGCCCACCCACAGACAGGCGGAAAGGCGTACATGCTCGATATCCTTCGACGCATTATTCAGGAGGTCAATGCGGCCCATGATCTTCAGCAGGCGCTGGACATCATTGTCGGGCGTGTACGCGTGAACGTGGGTGTGGATGTGGCCTCGGTTTACCTGACCGATACCGAGAACAAACAGCATGTGTTGATGGCGACGGAAGGCTTCCGCAAGGATGCCATCGGCAAGGTACGCCTCAACCTGGGTGAGGGCCTGGTCGGCATGGTGGCCAAGCGCGAAGAACTCGTGAACCTGGATGACGCCCCCAACCATCCGAACTACCGGTTTATTGTCGAGACCGGTGAGCAGCCCTACCATGGTTTTCTCGGCGTACCCATTATCCAGCACGGCAAGGTGCTCGGGGTGCTGGTGGTCCGGCAGCGGCAGTCACGCAAGTTCGGTGACGAGGAAGAGGCCTTCCTGGTGACGCTGGCGGCACAGCTGGCCGGCGCCATTACCCATGCCGGGGCCAGTGGCGAGATTTCCAACCTGCTGGAGACCAGTGACGAGGTCTCGGTCTCTCTCGGGGGGCTGCCGGGTGCCCCCGGGGTGTCGATCGGCCAGGCCATGGTGGTGTATCCGCCGGCAAACCTGGACGCCATCCCGGACCGCAAGGCCATCGATATCGATGCAGAGATCCAGGCCTTTCACGAGGCCGTTGCCGCCGTGCAGGACGATTTACGCGACTACGCCAACCGGATGTCAGCCCATCTGCCCGCCGAGGAGCTCGCCCTGTTCGATGCCCTGGTGCTGATGCTCGGCAGTGACAGCATCGTGGGCGAGACTGTTGAACGGATACAGGCGGGAAACTGGGCGCCGGGCGCCCTGCGCGAGACCATCGCGGCGCATGTGCAGGTATTTGAGGAAATGGAGGATACCTATCTGCGTGAGCGTGCCAGTGATATCCGTGATCTGGGGCGCCGGATCCTGACACACATGCAGTCCGGTCAGCCGGCCAGCCGGCCGGCTTATATTCACACCGTGCTGGTCGGCGAGGATATCAGCGTGGGCCAGATCGCTGAGGTCCCGGCCGACAGACTCGTCGGCATCGTCTCCACCAGCGGATCGAGTTCCTCGCACGTTGCTATCCTTGCCCGTTCCATGGGTGTGCCGGCGGTCATGGGTGTCCAGGACCTGCCAGTGAACCGCCTGGAAGGCCAGACCATGATTGCAGATGGCTATCGCGGCGATGTATTTGTCAACCCGTCCATGCTGGTGCGCGAGGAATTCATCCGCCTGCAGGCGGAGGAGTCCGCGCTCACCGAGGGTTTGAAGAAAATCGCCGGGCAACCCTCGCAGACGCCGGACGGGGTGTCGATGCCGCTCTACCTGAATACCGGGCTGGTGTTTTCGGATATCGAAACGCCGGTGTACAGCGAGGGTGACGGTGTCGGGCTTTACCGTACCGAAATTCCGTTCCTGATGCGCGAACAGTTTCCGGGAGAGAATGAGCAATTACGTCTTTACCGCAAGACCCTGCAGGCATTTGCGCCCCGGCCGGTGACCCTGCGTACCCTTGATGTGGGCGGCGACAAGATGCTGTCCTATTTCCCGGTCAAGGAAGACAACCCGTTTCTGGGCTGGCGCGGGATCCGCATCACACTGGACCACCCGGAAATATTCCTCACCCAGCTGCGCGCTATGCTGCGCGCCAGCGTCGGGCTGGACAATCTGACCATTCTGCTGCCCATGATCTCGTCGGTGAGCGAGCTGGATATGGCCATGACCTTCATATCCAAGGCCATGCTCGAGCTGGTCGACGAGGGGGAGGCCGTGCGCCGCCCGCCCGTCGGTATCATGATCGAGGTGCCCTCGGCCGTCTACCAGGTCAAGGCGATGGCGGCACGGGTTGACTTTTTCTCTATTGGCACAAACGATCTGACCCAGTACCTGCTTGCCGTTGACCGTAACAATACCCGGGTAGCGAATCTCTACCAGTCACTGCACCCGGCAGTACTACAGGCCGTGAAGCAGGTCGTGGATGGGGCCCACCGGCTGGGCAAGCCGGTAAGCGTGTGTGGTGAAATGGCGGGTGATCCCGCCGCGGTGCTGGCACTGCTGGGGCTGGGTGTCGACAGCCTGAGCATGTCTGCCAGCAGCCTGCCGCGCATCAAGTGGGTGATCCGCAGTTTCTCGCAAAGCGAGGCGCGTGGGCTGCTGGAGCAGGCACTGGAAATGGAAGATCCGCGCGCCATCCGGGAACTTTTCAATGGTGTACTTGAGCAGGCCGGCCTGGGCGGGCTGGTACGTGCCGGAAATTGACCGGCGCGCAGATGCTTTTATCGACGCAGGAGCTATATTTTAGGTAACTTCCCCGGTTGCCATAACAGGGTGCGCGTGCCAACAGGAACAATGCAATGGAACCAAAACTGCCGGATGCCCACGAGAAGGCCCTGACGATCAACAGGGACCGCAGCAAGTACGGCACCATCGCCGAGATCGGTGCGGGTCAGGAAACGGCGCGCTGGTTTTTCAAGGTCGGTGGTGCCGCCGGCACCATCGCCAAGGCGATGTCTGCCTATGATATGCAATTCAGCGATTCCATCTACGGACCCTGCAAGCGCTATGTCAGTCGCGAGCGCCTGGAGGCTATGCTGGATTATGAATACAAGCTGCTGATCGAGCGACTGGGTGAGACGCGTGGTGCCGAGACCACTTTTTTTGCCTTTGCCAATTCGGTCACAGTCCACAGTTACTCCCATACTGATGATGGACACGGCTGGCTGGGTATCTGTTTCCAAACACAGCCGCGCGAGGCCCCTTCGCAGGTCGTCCTCCATGTGCGTCTGCTCGGCCAGGACAGTGCCCAGGACCAGGACACGCTCGGTGTGCTGGGTGTGAACCTGATCTATGGTGCCCTGCACCTGTACAGCGATCCGCGCGAACTGCTCGAGGCACTGCTGGACAACCTGACCATCGACAATCTCGAAATCGACCTGCTTGATTTCAGCGGGCCGGTATTCGACCAGGTGGACAACCGCCTGATGGCGCTGCTGCTGGTGCAGCAGGGCGCCAGCAATGCCGCGATGTTCACTGCCGACGGCAAGGTGGTGCAACCGGGCGACATGCTCTACAAGAAGGCGGTCCTGATCGAGCGCAGCCGCTTCCGGCCGCCGACCAAACTGACCATGAACCTGCTGGACAAGGCGCAGGCCGAGTTTGTTAACGAACCTGAGGTCTGTGACGAGTGCGCCCTGGTGATTAGCGAGATGACTTTGCGCAACCTGTCCGACGGCAGCGACATCCAGATAGAGGACTTTCTGCAGCGTGCGGACATCCTGTGCATGCTGGGCAAGAACGTGCTGATATCAAACTATGGCGAGTTTTATCGCCTGGCCGGTTATCTGCACCGCTACACGGACAAGCCGGTGGGGGTCGCGATGGGGGTTCCCACCCTCAAGGAGATTCTCGACGAACGCTATTACAACGATCTGGCCGGCGGTATCCTCGAGGCGTTTGGCCGGTTGTTCAAGAACAAGCTGCGTTTCTACGTCTGCCCCTGCAAGGACCCCGGAACCGGTGGCTTGGTGACGGCAGATGACTTGCAGGTTGCGCCCCATTTGCGGCATCTCTACGAATACCTGCTGGAGAATGGTTTGATCAGGTCACTGACCGGCATCAACCAGGATTATCTGGACTATGATTCAAGCGATATCCTCGCAAAGATGCGCGCCGGTGACTCGAGCTGGGAGGCGATGGTCCCGGAAGAGGTCGGCCGTCTGATCAGGGAGCGTGCGCTGTTTGATTGCCACAAGCAGGCCTGAGGAAACGTGAAGCGTGAAGCGTGAAGCGTGAAGCGTGAAACGTAAAACGTAAAACGTAAATTTAGGAGTGCCCTGCGGGCGCGAAAGAATTGCCACGGAACCACACGGAAATACACGTAAAGATAAACACGTGAGAAGTAAGAAGTAAGAAGTGAGGAGTAAGAAGTAAGAAGTGAAGTGTAGGAGCGCTTCGTTTATGCCCGGCGCTTAATCGGGTGCAGGCGCGATCATTCAGGTATCAGCCAACAGGTCGGGTTAGGCGTGTAGGACCGTAGGTTGGGTCAAGGAGCGCAAGCGACGGACCCAACGATTCAACAGCCAGTGGGTCAGGTTAGTCGCGTAGCGCCGTAACCCGACGTGACGCACTGTCGGATTACGCTGGCGCCAATCCGACCTGCAGGCTTGACAGTGCAAACGAGAATGACATCAGGAGTAGTGCTATGAATTTATCCAGAAAACTTCCACGTTGGCAGATCCTGTTTGCCATGGCCCTTTGGATTTGGACGAGTCTTGCCATGAGCGGAACTGCTGTCGCCGCTTCTTCCCAGGAGATCAATATCGGCGTCGATGCCACGCTGGAACGATTCAGGAACGAGATTACCGGCGGGCCGCTGTTTCTCAAGAACGCCAGGGGGGTGCTGGTGTTTCCCAGCGTCATCAAGGCCGGTATTGGTATCGGCGGGGAATACGGTGAGGGTGCGCTGCGCATCGGCGGCAAGACCGTGGAGTACTACAACACCGTTGCGGCTTCAATCGGCTTCCAGTTGGGCGCACAGTCCAAGTCGGTCGTGCTGGTGTTCCTGGACAGCAAGGCACTCGAGAAATTCAGGCAAAGCGACGGCTGGAAGGCCGGTGTGGACGGCTCGGTCGCGGTGATCAAGTGGGGCGTCGGCGAGGACATCAACACGGTGGACATCAAGGATCCCATCGCCGGTTTCGTGTTCAGCAACAAGGGCCTGATGTACAACCTCACGCTCGAGGGATCGAAGTTCACCAGGATCAGGAAGTAAACCGGACAACGGTCATTATTCAATCTGCGGGGAATAGCCACAGAACCCACGAAATTCAATTGTATTGTAGGAGCGCCTCGTTTATGCCCGGTGATTAATCGGGTGCAGGCGCGAACACATTAGAACGTAGGTTGGGTCAAGGAGCGCAAGCGACGGACCCAACAATTCTACTGGTGGCGACCAACGGCGGTTCAACCGAGCTTGACCCGATCTACAAGAGTAATTGAGGGATCTGATAACAGGAGTGTGTCGTATGCAGGGCTTGCTGGTTATCTTTGTCGCCACGATGTTGACGGCTTCAGGTGCCTTTGCTGCAGACCTGCGCGAGCAGCTTTTAGGGTTATCCGGTCTCCATGGATTTGAGATCCAGGGGCTGGAGCTGCTGGCCGATGAATCGGCCAAACCCGCCTCCGGTGAGGTACGCCATCAGATCAAGCGTCTGCTGAGTGGCTACAACTATGTCGTGATCGACAATGACCGGGGTGATCTCGACAAGGTCATCATACTGGCAGTCGGCCAGGCCGGGCGGCTTTCCCGGACTGAAATCACCTCGGTAAATGTCTTCAGCACACCTGGCGAACACATCATTTCAGCGCGACGCGAGGGTTTGCACCAAGTTGTTGATGCAGTGCTGGTGGGTCCAGGACAGGCACCGGTGCCGGTGTCCCTGGTGGTGGACACCGGTGCCTCGACGCTGGTGCTGCCGGCATCGATGATGACTATGCTGGGATTTGTCGCAGAAGAACTGCGCGATGGCTGGACCCAGACGGCCAACGGCAGGGTGCAGGCGAAATTCGGCACGCTCATTTCCGTCGATGTCGGCACGGCGGTGGCGCAGGAGGTGGGTGTGACCTTTCTGGACGATCAGCGGCTGGGTGGTAACAAGTTGCTGGGGATGAGTTTCCTGCAACGGTTCAGAATGACCATCGACGATACCAATGGGCGTATTATCCTGAGCGACAGGTAGAGTGACCTGTCGCGCCTGCACCCGATTAATCACCGGGCATAAACGGGGCGCTCCTACAGTATATTCTCTCTGATTTGATTGTGTAGGTTGGGCAAAGCGCAGCGTGCCCAACACGAGAAGGTAATGATGGGCACGGCCCGTGGGCCTTTGCCCATCCTACGGGGTATACAGCAGAGGTAGGGTGCGTTATACGCACCATCGAGGTCGGGTGTGTTTCGGGATTAACGGTGCACGGAGTGCACCCTACGAAGATACAATTTTCACGTTTCACGTTTCACGTTTCACGTTTCACGTATTTTTTCGTGTGTCTGCTTGTGGCGCAGGTGTTCGCGGGCGCTGGCGCGGCGTTTGGCCCACAGCCAGACACCACTGAAGGCCAGCAGCAGGAACAGGATGGCGGCGGCATCCATGAGATAGACGCCCCAGTTGCCGAGGATGCGGCCGCTGTGCAGGTCGAGCAGCACGCGTTCCAGCGACAGGCCGCTGCCACGGTAGGCATCGACCAGTGCCGCCTGTAAGGGCGCAGGCGTATCGATTGCTGTTGCCCAGGCGACTGGGTCGAGGGTATCGGTCTCATGCCACTCGAGGAAATCGCTGTCCGTCTGGTAGTAACCGTGCGCGGCGCGAATGGCAAGTTTGCCGGCCGGTGCAAGTCCGATGGCCTGCATACCGGCCGGCACACCAGCATTCCCCCCTAGTTGTTCGATGAGTTCCCCTTCCAGCGTGAACAGCAGTAAACCGCCTTCCACCGCGGCCACGACCAGGTCGGAATACCCGAGCGCGCCCAGCAGAGGGCCATCTACCTGCGGAACCAGCTCCGTGTTCCAGTAGACCTGCTTGCCGACGGCGGACAGGATGTGTTGGTCCACCGGGTAGCTGGTGATGGACGCCGGTGCATGCACGCCGTACCAGTCCAGCAGCATGCCGGATTGCACATGGCGCGAGTCCAGCCCCAGCTCCTCGGTGTGGTTCAGCGCGAGCCCGGTGAGGGCCAGGATGACCACGAACAGGGCCGCCGTCAGGCCGATGTAGCGGTGCCAGATAAACAGCGAGCGCAGCAGCTTGGCGCGTGATTTTTTCTTATGGCGTGTCATGGGCGTGCGGGGTCTGGCTATGCAGGTAGAGGGCGAGGCGGGCGAGTTTCTCCAGGGCGCGCACCGACAGGGTGGCGCCGGAGATGCCGTCGATGGAACGGTCCAGTTCATACTCACCGGCGAGCCTGGCACCGTTGAACTGGTCGGTGAAGAAACCGTGGCGCACCTCCCAGCCGCGGCTCTCCCTGAATTCCAGCACGCGTATGTTCTTCAAGGCATTGTCCTCGACCACCAGGCCGACGGTGATGGGTTTCTCCTTGCCGATCTCCTCCAGTATCCAGGCGCTGCGTTTACCGGCCCCCCAGTAACGGATACGCAGGGCCGGGTAGTTGTGCCCCAGGATGTCGGCGGCCGTCGTCTTGACCTCGCCGCGTAGCCAGACGACAGCGGCCTGCGGCGGGGTGCCGGCAAACACATCCGCCAGGAAGTCATCCGCTGTCTGGTAGACGCCGCGTGCCGACACGTTGGTGCCAAGTACGAGCAGCAGGAAGGTCAGGAGATGGCGCATGGCTATCGGTAACAAGACAGGACAGGTGGTTGCCCTGTCCTGTCGTGGTTATGCGAATGTATCCGATCAGAAGTGATAACCGATGCCGAGGTCGAAGGCGTCGAAGTTGCGCCCGGACTCGGTGGACAGGTCATGGTCACGGTTGCGGTAATCGGCCTTGAGTACCACGTCCTCGTGTGGCCAGTAGTTCAAGCCGATCTCCCACTGGTCGAACTTGTCCCGGCTACGCGCGCCTTCGATGTCCTCGTAACGCGCATACAGGCCAAGGTCCTTGCGTGGTTTGAAGCTGGGCTCCAGGTACCAGCCCTTCTGTTCGTCGGCATTCGCGGCCTTGACCCCACTGCCGTCGAAGTTCCACTCGGCATACAGTGCGCGCAGGGCGAAGGGGCCGTTCTGGTAGACGGCGTGGGCCGAGAACAGCAGGCCTTCATCCAGGCCGTCGCTGCCTTCCTGGGAGGCGTCCGTCTGGTAGTTGAGGGAGGCGGCCAGTTCCAGGCCCGGGATTCCGGTGTATTTCACCCGGCCGGTGTAGGCCAGGTCATTTGCGTTGGCCTCGGCGGTCTTCTGGCGGCCACTGCGGACACGATAACTGTCGGTCGGCATTTTAAGACCTTCGTGGATGGCCAGATCCCAGCTCAGCCCGCTTGCATGATGCCCGCTGAGACCGGCGCCACCGGCCCACCAGGTGGTCGGTATGATGATGTTCTCGACGTCGTTGCGTTCCACGCCGTAGAAGGTGTTCGGTTCGTGGGTCTCGTTCAGGATGCCGATGGGCAGGATGAACAGGCCGCCACGGGTCGTCAGCTGATCGTTGATGTCGTACTCGATGTAGGCCTGTTCCAGTTCGACCTCGCCTGGGCCGGAGCCATCTGCGGTGTCTTTAGTCAGGGCATGTTCGAATTCGAGTTCAGAGTTAAATCGCAGTCGGTCGGTGAACTCGTGACCGAAGAACAGCACGAAGCGGTGGAAGTCGATTTCATCCTTGTCCTTGCTGGAATCGTCGGCATCGATGTTGTTGTAGTGCAGTTCACCGTAACCGCCGATGTGGGTTTTATCGGACCAGTTGCCGGTGGTGGCCACGGTGTCCTCCACGGCTTCGACGGCGGCCTCGGCCTTTTCATCGGCGGCGACCGCCTTTTGTTCGGTGGTCTGTTGCTGACCCTTCAGGGCCTCGATTTCCGCCTGCTGCTCCTGAATGATCTTCCAGAGTTCCTCGGCAGTCGGCGTGGCGGCATTGACAGTGGTTGCCGTCATAAGCAGGCCGGCAAGCAGGGAAGAAAACAATATCGAGTAATTCATGTGGGCTCCTGTAAAATAAACGTATTAAGAACAACTGATATTCTACCCGTTATTAAACGTAATGCAAATCGTTATCATTTAGAATTAATCTTGGATTTTATCCTTGAATGGTGACCTGGATATACTTGATGATGGGTTTTATCTATCTGTTATGAATGAGGAAATAGCTGATTAACCCGGATTGCCCCGGGCGAGGGCAAGCGTCAACGGGTTGCCTTGATAAAATTGGCATCCCTGGCGATCACGGTTTATATTGGGTCTAACAGTTACATTTCAGTAAACGTTTTAAGGCGAGGTTCAAAATGGCAACAGCAGCAAGCGAAATGATGACACTCACCGAATCCGATGTGGTCCTGACAGCGGCCGCGCGCGCCAAGATGACCGAGTTGTTCAGCCAGGTCGAGGAAGACGATCTGCAGGCGATCCGCGTCTTCGTCTCGGGCGGCGGTTGCGGCGGCATGGGTTACGGCATGACCTTTACCGACAAGCAGACGGAATACGACTACGTGCGTCAGGAAGAGGGCTTTAATGTCTTTGTCGATGCGGTGGCGCTGAACTACCTGCGTGGCGTGGAGATCGATTATGTGGAGCGTCCCACGGGCGCCAGTTTCGTCTTCAACAACGCCTTCGCCATGACTGGTGGATCGGGCACCTGCGGTGCCTGCGGTGCGGCCGGCGGGGGTTGTGCCTGAGGACGACGCCTGGGAGGCGGGTAGCCCGCCTCCTGTTGATTGCCCCCCCGAACAGCTACCGCACTGTTTCCTATCTTGAAGCCGCCCGGCGGCGGGGCATCGATGCCCTGGTTGCCTCCGAGGGCCGCTTCTCCCTGGTCAGCGAAATCGCTGACGGCCTGCATATCAACCTGGAAGATCCGGCTGCCCTGGAGCAGTTACTGGTGGCCAATGCTGCCCAGCCGTTCGCCGGCGTGGTGGCGACCGATGATGCCAGCGTGGAACTCGGTAGCCGCATCGCCGAGGTACTGGACCTGCCGCACAATCCACCCTGGGCCGCTCACTACTCGCGCCGCAAGGACTTGTCCCGCCAGGCCCTGGCCGCCGCGGGTGTACCGGTGCCCTTATTCCGCCTCATCGATCTGAGACAGGCGCTTGCGCCCCAGTTGAAGGGTATTGACCTCGATTGCCCCTGCGTCATCAAGCCACTGGCCCTGTCGGCAAGTCGGGGTGTGATCCGTGCCGACGACAGAGCCGAAATGCTTGCCGCCTGTGAACGGGTGAGGGCGATACTTGCCGGAGAAACAAGCCAGGAGACCTTCGCCACTACACACCTGCTGGTGGAGAGCTTCGTCTCCGGGCCCGAGGTCGCGCTGGAAGGGCTGCTGCATGATGGCCGGCTGGAGGCGCTGGCCCTGTTCGACAAGCCGGATC
Source organism: uncultured Ectothiorhodospiraceae bacterium (assembly GCA_947258545.1). Taxonomy (GTDB): domain Bacteria; phylum Pseudomonadota; class Gammaproteobacteria; order UBA9214; family UBA9214; genus CAMYJZ01. Next base: position 31,410 of record CAMYJI010000005.1, on the reverse strand, counting down.
CGCTGGAAGGGCCGTTTTTTGAGGAGACCTATTACATCACACCGTCGCGGCATGATGTGGCCATTCGGTCGCAACTCACCCGGCGCGTGGAGCAGGCCTGCCGGGCACTGGGCCTGCAGGAAGGACCGGTACACGCCGAGGTGCGCATCAGCGGGGGCGACGGCATCATTATGGAGGTCGCCTCCCGGACCATCGGCGGGGAGTGCGCGCGTCTGTTGCAGTTTGGCACCGGCCAGGGCCTGGAAGACCTGGTGATTTCCCACGCCGTTGGCCAGCCGCTAGCGGTCAAGGCACAGGGCGGGGGGGCCGGTGTATTGATGATTCCGATACAGCAGGGCGGGATCCTGCGGCGCATCGAGGGGATCACCGAGGCGCGCGCGGTTCCCGGCATCGAGGAGATCCTGATCAATATCCGCGAGGGCTATGAACTCGTGCCCTTGCCGGAAGGCGCGAGTTACCTGGGCTTCATGTTCGCGCGTGCGGCAACCCCCGCGGAGGCCGAGGCGGCCCTGCGAGCGGCCCATGAAAAGCTGAAGATCGTTGTTGCGCCGAAGCTGGTGCTGGAGGACGAGCGGGGGCAGAGAGGTATAAAAACGTGAAACGTGAGTTACACGTAGAGTGCGCCGTGCGCACCAGAGATTAGCCACGGAATCCAGAAATGAAATGAGACGTGAAAAGGCGGGTAGGTTGGGTAATGTTGCGAAGCAATGTACCCAACACAATGCCGACTGTTCGGTGCGCTACGCTCGCAATGACGTGATGCATCAAAAAATCAGAAGTTCCTTTATTTTGTTACTTCTCACGTTTCACGTTTTTTATCGTGGCCATTGCCAGGCTATTTCTTGGCACCCGGTGGCTGGAAGCCCGCAGGGGTGGCGCCGTAATCGCCTTCGCTGAACAGGAAGCCCACCATGTGTTTTTCGATGACCTCGATGCTGGCGGGGTCGGCGGTGTTCAGGCCGTTTTCGTTGATGATCATGGTCAGGCGCTCCAGCCATTTCTGCCAGCCTTCCGCAGACACATTCTCGTAAATGCGCTCGCCCAGTGAACCGGGATGCGGTGGCGCGTCCAGGCCCTCGGCCTCCCGTTTGAGTACGACGCAATTAACTATACGGCTCATCAGTGTGTACCTCGGTTCATCAAACTTATTAAGGAACCTCTGATTAATTCCTTTACCGTCATCCCGGCGCATGCCGGGATCCATGTTATTCAATACATTGGATGCCGGCATGACGAATTAATCAGAGCTTCTTTAGTATTGTAACCCGAAACCTGGCGGTTTGCCCTGTTTCCCCGTTGCCTAGAAGGGTTTCACCACGGCGAGAAGGACGATCGCGATCAGCAGGAATGTAGGGACTTCGTTGTACCAGCGGTAGTACACATGGCTGTGGCGGTTTCGCTCCTCGCGGAAGGCACGGATCACATAGGCACAGGAGACGTGGTAGGCGACCAGCAACACGACCAGGACCAGCTTGGTGATCAGCCAGCCCGTATGCTGGTAGGCCAGCCAGGCATAGTCGATCAGCAGCCAGACACCGAAGATGGCGGTCAGTGCGGCGCCTATGGTCATGATGGCAAACAGCTTGCGTTCCATCACCAGGAAGCGTGCATGGCTGGCCTCGTCGCGGGCATCGGCGTGATAGACAAACAGCCGGGGCAGGTAGAACAGCCCCGCAAACCAGGTGACGAGGAAGACGATGTGTAGTGCCTTGATCCAGAGCATGGCGGTGTTGTTTTCCTGTTGACGGTTGTTCAGGATGATCTGATTAATCTGTCATTGCGAGGAGCCTAGCAATGAAGCAATCTTTAGGGAAGCTCTGATTAATTTGTCATTGCGAGAAACGAAGTGACGAAGCAATCTCCAACCAGTTGATTAATCTGTATGAGGTTGCTTCTCTACACTCGCAATGACGTCATACCTTTTTCGATCTGCTCGGAATGATTCGACGTCTGATTTAACAGTCTTTTCTCATGTGTTTGGGCCTCCTGAATACATTCGATTCTCAGCAACCTCGCCCTCCAGCAGGGCGAGGATACGCTTCTTTACCCGCTCCATGCTCAGCATGCCGGCCTGCCTGTAGACAATACGACCATCCGGCGCGATCAGGAAGGTGCTGGGTGTTACCCGGATATCGCCGAAGGCCTGCGAGGCCTCGGCACGCATATCCAGCGCAATAGTATACGGAATGTTGCGTGACTTGCGCATGGCCAGCACCTGGTTGGGCGGGTCGTAGTACATGCTGATGCCGATGATCTCCAGGCCGCGGGGCGCCAGTTCATCGTGGAGTGCGGCCAGGTGCGGCATCTCGCGGATGCAGGTCGCGCAGGTGGTTGACCAGAACGTGACCAGCAGCGGTCGGCCACTTAGGCTTTCCAGGGGTAGCTTATCACCGTCCGCGGTCACCAGAGTGATATCGGGGCGGGTGGTGGGCCCCTCGGGCGGCAGCGAAAGGATACCGATGGTCGCGAGCAGGACCATGAGGCCCAGGATGATGGTCAACTTGCCGGCTTTCATTTCCGCGATTCACTACCGGCGGCAGGTTTGTCTGCTGTCGTCCCGGTTTCCCGGTTGCCGAACAGGTTCACCAGGTAGCCGAAGACCTTCCTGATGCCGCGCCAGATTTTAGGCAGCAGCCAGATCATCACCAGGATGAACAGGCCCAGCAGTACCAGGAACAAGACCGGATGATTCAGCGCCGTCCACAGCCCGGCAATCACCGCCACGTCCTCGCCCACCGAGGCGAACCAGTTGCTGAAGGGCTCCGGCGAAGTGTTGATCATCACGCGGCTGCCCGCCTTGGTGAGGTGGCTGCCGGTGGCCAGCGTCCCACCGGCAATGCCCGCGGCTAGTTGCGCGGCCGTGCCGACTTCGCCTACGGCGCCGGCGGCCAGTATCGCCCCGGCGGGTATGCGGATGAAGGTATGAATGCCGTCCCAGCCGGTGTCGACACCGGGGACCTTGTCGGCGAAGAACTCAACGCAGTACATGAAGCCCGCGGCGAGCATGACCATCGGGTCGCTGAGCAGCTGCAGGTCGGGTGGCAGCTCGATGTTGCCGGTGGTGCCCATGAAACCCAGCATAAAGATGGCGGCGTACAGGTTGATGCCGCTGGCCCAGGCGACGCCCATGGTGAGGGCAATGGTCTGTGCAATATCCATCAACGTACCTCATGGTAGTGCAGGGCAGTCGAACCCCGGATAGATCTCATTTTATCAATTAGCCCTTCTTTATATTGTCTGGCAGTATCAGCGTAATGAAAGCTACCCGGAAAATTCATTTAAAGTGAATAAAAAATAATAAGATAGACGATTAAAAAAAATTGTAAAGACTGGTTTACACTGCAAAACCGTTCCGTTCTAATAGTGCGGTCTTTTAACTAGAGGGAGAATCCGCAAATGCTTGAAGAATTCAAGAAATTTGCCATGCGTGGCAATGTGGTGGACATGGCTGTCGGTATCGTGATCGGTGTCGCGTTTGGCAAGATCGTCAGTTCGTTTGTGAAGGATGTGCTGATGCCACCGATCGGCAAGCTGATGGGCGGCGTCGATTTCAGCAACCTGTTCATCAATCTCGGTGACGGTACCTTCGAAACCCTGGCCGCTGCCCAGGAGGCCGGGGCGGCAACCATCAACTACGGGGTGTTCATCAACACGGTGCTGGATTTCCTGATTGTCGCCTTTGCGATCTTCATGGTCATCAAGCTCATGAACAAGATGAAGACCGAGGAGCCGCCCAAGGAACCGGACACCAAGGCCTGTCCGCAGTGCCTCTCCGATATACCCATCGCGGCCAAGCGCTGCAAATTCTGCGCCTCAGAAGTCGAGTGATCTGCTTGCTGTTGCTGCATAATATATTTAGCAGGTATGAATTACGTAAGTACATTACGGGAGTGTTTCAATGAATAAATCAATAATTACGATTGCCGGCCTTTCACTGTTGCTTGCCGGTTGTGGCGACAAGGACGTGTCTACGGCCGTGCCGGAGACCGGCGAGACCCCCACGATGCTCGACAAGGCCATGGAGAGTAGCAAGCAAGCCGTGGAGAGCACCAAGGAGATGGCCCAGGAATCAGCGTCCGCTGTCGGCGAAGCCGCGGGTGAAGCAGTGGAAGCGACCACTGAAGCTGCCGGTGAAGCCGCAGATTCAGCCATGGAGGCTGGTTCCGGCATGAAGGAGAAGGCCGGTGATATGGTTGAAGAAGCCGTCGAAAAGGTCAAAGACATGGCCAGTGAGGCTACTGAAGAGGCGGCTGCCGATGCCGCCGATACAGCGGCCTCGGAGGCGGGTGATATCGTCAAGGATGCCGGTTCCATGATCGGTCAGTAATCTGCCATTCATGCTTTAAATTTAGTATCTGGCCGGGCCTGTGCCCGGCCTTTTTTTTGCTTTTATTGCCAATGGAACAACTTTGATGCTACGGAGCGCGTTTGTGGTCTTTATCGCCGGGTGGGTTGCCTGGTTCTGGCTGGACAAGCCGTCTGCCCGTGGGCCCTTCCGGCTGCCGGAGGCCGGTGACAGCCTACTGGAAAACATTCAACGGGCGTTTGATATTCTCAAGGCCGGACAACCCCAGCTGGCCTTTGTCTATATCTGGCCGACCCACTACCTCATTCTGTCGCTGCTGGGCGGGGTGATCGTCGGCATGGCCTGGCAGGGGCTTGCCCGCTACCGCTCTTCTCATCGCCGGGAATACCGGGCCCGGAAACGGGCCATTGCCGAGGCCGGCAGGGAAACGCCTGAGCCGGAAAAAGAAAAGGGCCACGGTAAATAAATCACCGTGGCCCTTTTGAGTACTACTGTCGCCGGGTACTTACTGGTACAGCACACCCAGTGACTTCAGCGTGCCGATCGTGATACCGCCGGTCGGTAGACCCTTGACCTTCTGGTAGGACCTCACCGCTGACATGGTCTGACCTCCGATCACGCCGTCGATCGGGCCCGGGTTGTGTCCGGCCTTGTCGAGCGCGGTCTGGATGCGTGCGACGATATCAGGTGTGGTGTTGGTCTTGCACAGCACCGGACGCCACTCAACGCGGCCGTCAGTCGTCATGGTGCGCTTGGTGACCGTGTCAGCAACCTCGGGGATCGGAATGGTCTTGGACTTGGCCGGTTCAGCCAGCTTGCGGACCCGGACGGTCTTGTACTCGGCCGGGATCGTCACCTTGCGGGTGGTTGGCGGAGTCTTCATGATACGCTTCTTGACCGTCTTGTACTCGGCCGGGATTGCGATCTCTCGGGTGGTGGCCGGCTTGACCTGTGCCCGTTTGGTGACCGTCTTGTAGGTCGCAGGCACTTCAACCAGACACATGATCTCACCGGTGGCCTCGTCAACCTTGGTGATTGGGCCGGAACCCTTCTTCCAGACGGTGTGCGCTGGTTTGTCGAGAATTTTTTCCGAGATATTGTCATAGGTTGCCGGTATGGTTTCCAGACGGGTGGATGCAGGGCGTACCAGAATCTGTTCCTCGACCCACTCGAAGGTTGCCGGGACCACCTCGAGACGTTCGGAGGCGCCCCTTACCGGGACCTGCTCGTCAGCCCACTCGAACTTCGGCGGGATTGTCTCGATCCTGGAGGAAGCCTCGCGGCGCACCACGCGTACCTGCTCGGTCTTGTACTGAGGCGGAATGAATACGCGGGCGTAACACTCACCGGGCTTGGCGTTGGGTGGCAGCAGTTCGGTACCTGCAGTGCCGGTAACGGCAACGGATTTCTGGCTGTCATCTGCGAGTGACCGTTTCAACCGGTTGATTGTCGATTGCAGCGAAGAGATTTCACTGTCTTTTTCGGCAAGCGCGGCATCCGAGGTTCCTGTGGATGTCGTATCGGTCGTGGTCTTGCCGGTCATGGTGCTGCACCCGCTGGATGCGAGACCGGCTACGAGCAGAATGAATACCAGACGGGATGTTCTGATATCGATCATTGCATTCTCCTGTTTGACTTTGGTTTTTCGAGATTAAATCCGGGGCAAGGCTGAAGCATTTCTACTAGAAAGGCAACAGTCATTCACTCCGGGACTGAATTGTAGGGAAGCCCCTCGAGAAGTCACTAGAATTACTGGACTTCTGACAATTTGTTACATTTGTGGGGGAACTATTTCAAACCGGCAGGCACCTGGACCTGGTGGTCCGCTTGCCTGCCGGTTCGTTGACTCGCGTGATCAGTGGGTGATGACAGGGTCGAGCGATTTGGCTTGTTCAATCCATTTGGTGACCGTCTTCGCCGAGGGGACGGTGCGGGTTAGCTTCTTCGCGTTATTCACTTCCTTCATTTTGGCGGCCAGGTTTTCGGCATTGCGGTTACGCAATTCCTTGACCGTGTCCACACCGGCGGCCTCCAGCAGTTCAGAGAATTCCGGTCCGACACCGGAGATGCGCATCAGGTCGGCCATGTTCACCCACTCCAGCAGCCTGGATTCGGAAAGCCCTGTCTTTTCAGCGGTCTCTTTTCTGCCCTTGGCATCACAGCACAGCTTGATCAGCTTGGTGGTGGTGTCGATGCCGGCGACGGCGAGTTTTTCGCCAAAGGACGGGCCGATGCCCTCGATTTCCTGGATTTTATACCCCATGTTCAGTCTCCTCGTTCTGTCTTAAGGTGGTGGTAACGCTGGTGCGGGCGAACAGTTTCAGTGACACTGTATGTCCGCGGTAAATAAACGGTCGGATTCACTGCCGGTATTTTTCCCCGGCAGTACATCATCAATGCTGTATTCCGGTTTCAGGGTGATGCCATCGCCGGGTAATTCGGGGATCAGTCTTGACACCGAGTGTCACCTCGTTTGTATTTTTACGACACTTCAGGTGCAGGATTAAACAATGGGCATCTTTTTTAATCAACCGCTATCCGGTCGCAGCACCCGGATAAACGTAAAAAAAGGTTACAGGACCCTGCCTGGCCTGCTGCAGACGGTCTTTTGTTCACGGTTTACCGGGTCCGGATACAGGCTCCTGTTGCCGGCGCGTACCGGTAGAGGATGCCTGTATACTTTGCTGCGGCCGTACCCGGATTGTGCCCCGGGCTTGTACCGGCGGGGTGTTGAATAGTAACCAGGAGGCAAGTGTCCTGATGAAAGCAGTCAAACCGATACGCGAGATTCGTATTAATCCGACCCTTCCATCGGAGTCGGTGCTGGTCGCAACGGAGCGCGGCCTGAGGCCCCGCAAGGAGCAAGAGCGTGTACCCCATGACAGCCGGGAACACGTCGATGCCTGCCCGTTTTGCCGGGGTAACGAGGACAAGACGCCACCGACCCTGCTCGCCCTGCCTGATGAAAAGGACTGGCAGGTGAGAGTTGTCCGCAACCTGTATCCGGTACTCGGCACCGACAATCAACAGTCCGACTACAGTTTCGGGCTGCAGCAGGCGCTGGAGGGCTACGGTCACCACGAGGTCATTATCGATGACAGCCGGCACGGTATCGAGGTACACGAAATGCCCGAGCGGCATCTCGCCATGGTGCTGCAGACCTATCAGCGGCGCATGGACGCGTTGTATTCCGCTGACGAGCGCATCAAGTACGTGCTGGTGTTCAAGAACTTTGGCCGTGCGGCCGGGGCGAGCATCAGCCACACGCATAGCCAGCTGATTGCCATGCCAGTCATTCCCGAGAATATCTATAATGAGGTCGAGCACAGCCGCAGTTACTACCGCAAACATCAGCAGTGCATCTTTTGCAGCCTCATTGACGAGGCGCTGACCTTCGAGACAACGATCTACAGCCCGGAGTCCGGTGAGGTCAGACGCAAGATCGACATCGGACAGTATGTCGTCGAGCGCGGCGAGCGCTTTATCGCCATCAAGCCGTTCGCCAGCCGCTACGACTGGGAGGTGCACATCCTGCCGATTGCACATCAGAGCAACTTCCTCGAAGCCTCCGTGGAGGATATGAGCGACCTGGCCAAAGTGCTCAGGCGCACCATGGCGCGCCTAAACAAGGTCCTGGGCGGCGCCCAGTACAATTACTACTTCCATACGGCACCACGCTGTGAGATGTTCGCCGATTGCGATCCCAGTTACCATTGGCACCTGGAAATCTGTCCGCGGACATCCATTCCTTCCGGTTTCGAACTGGGTTCAGGCTTGTTTGTGACGACCATCAGTCCGGAGGATGCAGCCGCACGCCTCAGGGAGGCCAACTTGATGAGCAAAGAACGCACACGGCAGGACGAGAGCCAGGATCACCTGGAAAAAATCATCAAGCGCATGCAGAAAATTCAGCGATCGATCAAGGCCTCCGGCCAGCCGGCCTCGATGCTGGAACTCATGGAGCTGAAGGACCTGGGCAGGGAATATGCCCGTATAATCGAACACATCGCCAATTCACAAGGCGGCTCAGAATTGGCCTGAGTCGGGAAAACGAGGAACGGAACACGTTATGGCCACGCAAGAAGATCCGGGTATTTTTATCGGCAAGGGGACCCAGCCGGTCTACCTGTTGCCACGGCTTTCCAATCGGCATGGCCTGATCGCCGGTGCGACCGGCACCGGTAAAACCGTCTCCCTGCAGATACTGGCCGAGGACTTTTCGCGCCGGGGCGTGCCGGTGTTCATGGCGGATGTCAAAGGCGACCTGTCGGGGATCAGCCAGGCCGGTACTGAACACCCCAAACTGATGGAGCGCGCCGCGACCATCGGCCTGGCCGACTACAGTTTCGAGTCCTTCCCGGTGGTGTTCTGGGACCTGTTCGGCAAGCAGGGCCACCGGGTGCGCACCACCGTCTCCGAGATGGGGCCACTGCTGTTCGCCCGCCTGCTGGACCTGAACGACACCCAGGAGGGCATCCTCTACGCGGTCTTCAAGATGGCCGACGACCAGGGGCTGTTGCTGCTCGACCTCAAGGATCTGCGCACCCTGTTGACCTTCGCCGGTGAGAATGCCAGGGAGCTGACCCTCGAGTACGGCAACATGTCGCGGGCGTCTATCGGTGCCATTCAGCGGCGCCTGCTGGTGCTGGAGGAGGAGGGTGGCAAGCAGTTCCTCGGCGAACCGGCCCTGGACCTGTACGATTTCATGCGCACCGGACCGAACGGCTACGGCAATATCAACATCCTTGCGGCCGACCAGCTCATGCAGAGCCCAAAGCTGTATGCCACGTTCCTGCTATGGCTGCTGTCGGAGCTGTTCGAGGAACTGCCGGAGGTTGGTGATCCCGAGAAACCGCGTCTGGTGTTTTTCTTCGACGAGGCCCACCTGCTGTTCGACGACGCGCCCAAGGCCCTCATCGACAAGGTCGAGCAGGTCGTCCGGCTGATCCGCTCCAAGGGTGTCGGGGTGTATTTCGTCACCCAGAACCCACTGGATATCCCGGACAGCGTGCTGGGCCAACTGGGCAACCGGATACAGCACGCCCTGCGTGCCTTCACCCCGCGTGATCAGAAGGCGGTGCGGGCCGCGGCCACGACCTTCCGCGCCAACCCGGCCTTCGACGCCGTCGAGGCGATCAAGGAACTGGGTGTCGGCGAGGCGCTGGTCTCGACCCTGGGCGGCAAGGGTACGCCGAGCGTCGTGGAGCGAACCCTGATCCGGCCGCCATCTTCCCGCCTGGGCCCGGCAACACGAGCCGAACGTCGGGAGATAATCGAGGCCAGCATGTTGGGCAAGCGCTACGATGAATCGGTTGACCGCCGCTCCGCCTATGAGCATTTGAAGGAGCGCGCCGAAAAGGCCGCCGAGGTCGAGGTACAGGAGGCGGAAGAAAAAGCCGCCTCCCGGACCCGGAAAAAGGCGCCCCGGGCGCGGCGCGGCAATCGCCAGTCTGTCATGGAGGCCATGGTGAAGAGTGTGGTGCGTTCCGTCGGCAGTTCACTGGGCCGACGCATCGCCCGCGGGGTGCTGGGATCTATCCTCAAGGGCTAGCGCGGACCGGTGTGACTTGCCTGGCACTTCAGACCGGTGTTGATCGATAGAGATAAATAATTCACCGCAAAGACGCAAAGGACGCAGAGAATGCAAAGAACATAAAGAACATCCCCTCTCCCATGTTTCGGAGAGTATCAGGGTGAGGGTTGCCCCTCATCCTCACCTTTAAGGAGAGAAGGAATTATCTGTACAGACCGGTAACATCGTTTACAAAATAAACCGGGCACATATGTGAGACAGCGGTGGCTTTCATTTTACACTATGGATTCATCCCTTATTTGCGTCCTTTGCGCCTTTGCGGTGATAAGAGATTTGTAGGTTTCTAACATCCCTATGTTTACTGTTAACTCTTTTTCTGACTCTCGGTTTATCTATCTAATGAAAAACAAACTTCAATTCCTGCGCCGGACCGTGTTGCCGGCACTGCTGATTCTGGGCCTGGTTGCCTACCAGTACTACACCGAACATCAATCCCCGCTCAGTGACGGGGATGTCGCCGAATCCGGCGTGGTCGAGGCCGCCTATGCGGCCAGGCGATCCGGTGTCTGGGTTGAAATCAGCGGTCGCATCAAGCGCATGCTGCCCGATGATAACGAGGGCTCGCGTCACCAGCGGTTTATCCTGGAGCTGGACAGCGGCCATACCGTCCTGGTCGCCCACAATATCGACCTGGCGAATCGGGTTGCAGTCAACAGGGACGATGCCGTCGATCTGCGCGGCCGCTTTGAATGGAATGACCGGGGCGGCGTGATTCACTGGACTCATCATGACCCCGATGGCAGCGGGCCCGAGGGCTGGATACGTGCGCATGGCAAGACCTACCGCTGACTGCTGCAAGGAAACCGGTTCCCGCGGCACACCGGCATGACAGAACAACCTGAATAATCGCAATGGCGCAAGGGTCCAGAAAGGCGGTACTGACGGCCATGGTCGCCAATCTACAGCCGAGTATCAGCGCCTATGAGGCGGAGTACCGGGCTATGGTGCCAAAAAAATGTCGCCAGGATCCTCGGCTGCAGGACTACTGCCGGGCACGTGCGGCCGCCCAGGCGACACTGGAGCGAGCCGAGACCATCATCGAGGAGCTGGCGGCCGACATCAAGGCGTGATTACCCCGGGTAGACCACGTCACCATCGAGGTCGAGGGGGTCGCCACCCCCCCGACGGAGGAGGCGGAGGCCTATCTGTCCGGCACGCCGGTCTGATGCTCGCGGGATGCCGGCCGCGGAATCATGAATATCTGTTAAATTGGCTGGCAGGCGGGCCCATCTGTTCTAGAATTCAGTCTACCTGCGGGACATCCAGACAAACCCCGATTTCCTGTGCAGACGGCAGCGGCCAACCGGCGGCTGGTTACAAACAAATCAACTACTAATGAGGATGCAATTATGGACTTGCTTAAACTATTGCTCGCTTCTCAGAGTTCTCCCGCCCTGAAACAGCTGGCTTCGCAATTTGGTGTCAGCGAGGGCGACACAAAGAATGCACTCTCCGGTATGGTGCCGGCCCTTTCCCAGGGATTGCGCAAGAATGCATCCAGCCAGGTCGGGCTGGACGGCCTGATTAATGCACTGAGCAAGGGTAATCACCAGCGCTATATTGATCGTCCCGAGACGCTTGCCGATGCGTCAACCGAAGGCAACGCCATACTCGGCCACCTCCTCGGCAGCAAGGATGCCAGCCGCCAGGTCGCCAGCAATGTGGCGGCCAAGACCGGCCTCGACAACGGTCTGCTGAAGAAGATGCTACCAGTGGTGGCGGCCATGGTCATGGGTACGATGGGTAAACAGACCGCCGCCAGTGGCCTGACCAGCGCGGTCTCGGGGCGTGGCGACAGCGCCGGTATACTGGGGATGCTGTCCGGGCTGCTGGATGCCGACAAGGACGGGTCCGTCATTGATGATGTAATGAAGATGGCCGGTAAAGCTATGCGTTAACACATCCCCGGGGCGGTGACCCGGGTGCGGATTGCCTGGACCTGATTTCGGTGGCACAGGCCTGTTATGATCGTGTCGAGGCGCCGGCAACCGGCGGGACCTCGACTAGCCGGTCCATGAGGGCCGCCTGCCACACGGTCCGGGGGGAGTATGAAAGACGATCTAAGCAAGCTGTTTGAAGACATCATCAGGGGTGTCGGCGAGGACCCTTCCAGGGAAGGCCTGCTGAAGACCCCCGAGCGTGCCGCACGCGCATTCCAGTATCTCACCCGCGGCTACAGCCAGACACTGGACGACGTGGTGAACAAGGCCATCTTCGAGTCGGACAATGACGAGATGATCCTGGTGAAGGATATCGAGCTGTATTCATTGTGCGAGCATCACTTGCTCCCCTTTATCGGCAAGTGCCATGTTGCCTATATACCCACGGGCAAGGTGATCGGGCTGTCGAAGATCGCACGCATCGTCGATATGTTCGCGCGCCGTCTGCAGATCCAGGAAAACCTCACCAAGCAGATTGCCGACACGGTCAATGATGCCATCAACCCTGCCGGAGTCGGTGTGATCATCGAGGCCAAGCACCTGTGCATGATGATGCGCGGTGTCGAGAAGCAGAACTCGATGATGACGACCTCCATGATGCTTGGCTCGTTTCGTGATCATGACCGCACGCGCTCGGAGTTCGTGCGCCTGGTCAGGTCATAGGCGCGCAGCGCGAGACCCGGTTCAGTTCACATCCAAACACCACAAGGAGAAAAACCATGTCAATTGTAAAAGTCACCGAAATCACCGCCTCATCCAAGAAAAGTTTCGAAGATGCAATACGTACCGGTATCAAAAGGGCCGGCAAGACGCTGGACAACATCAAGGGTGCCTGGGTGCAGGAGCAGAGCGTGGTCGTCTCCGGCGACGATGTCACCGAGTACCGGGTCAACATGAAGCTCTCCTTCGTGCTGAAGGACTGAGATAGCCCATTGAGCCAGCCGGTAATGGCAGGCTCCGCACCGGTGCGGCCATCGATGTTTCTTGCTGAATACTATGCCCCGTCCAAGAGGAAGACACCGTCCCGGACACAGGGACCAGGTAGCCACTGACTTGAAATCACCACAGAATGAAGTCAAGAGTCTGCGTTCGGAAGGCGCAGAACGTCGTGAGCGTGAACACCGGCAGCGGATGCAGCGGCTTGTCCCGATTATCATCTTCGGCGTCATTGGCCTGTTCATTGCGAAGCAGGAGATCCCGGCGGTGGACCGCTGGATCAGTCGCCTGATCGATGCGGATGCCTGGGATGCAATCGAGGCCTGCACCGAACAGGCGCGCGCGCAGGTCGCCGAGCCCGGGTTCGTGCGCCAGCTCGAGCGCGGCGAGGCAGAGCGCACCGGTAAGGGTTTCTATGTCAGTGGCGTGATGTTCTCGGAACTGCACAGCTCGGGTGTGGAACGCAGCTATCGGTTCAGTTGCAATATCGATCACAACGGCAAGGTGGTGACTGTCAGTGATGCAAATGCCCCTGCGGAAAGCGTAGTGGATAGTGTGGAGGGGGATCTGCAGCGCGACGCGATCGTGGCCCCCTGAGTACCCCGGGTACACTCACTGCATGGTGTAACTGCGCTCAAGCTCGCTGCGCGTCAATACCCCGTAGATCCGGTCGATACCGGGGATGGTGCGGCGGATTACATAAAGCGCCTCGGCACCCGTGCTGTTGAGGGTTTCATTGGCCTCCTGCAACGAGGCCTGGAAGTCGATGGCACTGATTTCTCGGCGTTGCGCCGGTATGTCGTTCAGATCGATGGTTTCCTCCTCTGCCGCTTCCTTTAGATAGCGCGCCAGGTCGGCCGCTGGCATCAGGCTGACGGGATTATTACCTTCGCTGATCACGATCCAGCGGGGCTCCCTGGCCAGTGCCTCCCCGGCGCGTTCCCGGCCCACGTTCTGCGGCAGGGCCTCGATCTTGCGGTCCATGACGCTGGCCACACCGATACGGCGCAGTGCCTGGGTCAAGGGACTGTCACTGTAGTCGAGTCCGCGTGCGCGCATCAGCTTGAGGTAAACGGACTCCTTGCCGAACAGTTCCCGGCTTACCAGGCCGGCGGTAATCAGGGCCAGCATACCGGGCAGGATGATGTTCGGATTGGCGGTCAGTTCCAGCATGGCCGTGAGTGCGGCCAGCGGCGCCTGCAGGGTGGCCCCCATCATGGTGCCCATCCCTATCAGTGCATAGAAGGCAGGTGATGAGAATTCGCCCGGTAACCAGGTCACGGCAACCGTGCCCATGGCGCCGCCAGCGACGGCACCGATGACCAGCGTCGGACCGATGAGCCCGCCGGGGAGCCCCATGCCCAGGCCAAAGGCGGTGGCGACCAGTTTAAAAAGGGTGATCGTGATCAGCAGCCCCAGCCCCAGCTGTCCCAGCAGGGCCTGGTTCACGGTATCGTAGCCGATGCCCATGATCTGCGGCGCGACCAGCGCGAGCAGGCCCACCGCCAGTCCCCCCAGGGTGAAGCGCAACCACACAGGCCAGTTGGCGAATAGCAGGGTGGAGCGCTGCAGCAGGTGAATGAACAGCGCCGCCAGGGTGCCCAGTACGATGCCCATCAGGACGACGTAGGGCAGTTCGAGCAAGGAACCCAGTTGCAACGGTGGGATGTGGAAGGCCGGCATCGATCCGTACACGATCCGGGTCAGGGTGGTGGCCGTCACCGCGGACAGGATGACCGGGGCGAAGCTCGCCAGGGTGTATTCCATCATGACCACCTCCATGACAAATATCACCCCGGCCAGCGGTGTGTTGAAGGAGGCGGCTATCGCGGCCGCAATGCCGCAGGCCACCAGGGTGCGGTTGCTGTTGTTGGGCAGGCGCAGCCACTGGCCCAGCTGGCTGCCGCTGGTCGCGCCCAGGTGGACGCTCGGACCCTCGCGGCCGACCGAATGCCCGCTGATAATGCTGACTGCCGCACCGACGAACTGGGCCAGTGCATTACGCCAGGGAAGGCGCCCCTGGTGATAGGCCAGGCGTTCCATGACATGGACGATGCCCACCCCGCGGGTTTCGCTTTTCAGGTACTGCCACAAGAGGCCAATGACCAGGGCGCCGGCCGTGGGCAGTAGTACGCGCCAGAGCGGTGCCAGGCCTTCATAATTTTCCGTGCCATTGCCGGGCAGGAACAGTCCCTGGGTGGATTCCACCAGCATGCGGAACAGGATAATCACGCCCCCGGACAACAGGCCGACCGGGATGGCCAGCATGGAGAGTTGCGGCAGGGCATCGAGGCTGGACACACGTATGCCCAGCTTGTCCAGCCATTGATTCCAGTGGCTTCTAAACACAGGGACTCCTTAGGGCCGGGATGTCTGCTGAGGGAAAATGGCCGGGCTGCAGTCATCCGCCAGCGGATTGCTCAAGGTCCTTTATTGTAGAATGATTGATGCGCGGATGGTGTACTATTTGCGTCTGATTTTAATGAGTTGGCAGGTGTAAGGACCATGATCAAGGTAGGTGTTGTTGGCGGTACCGGTTATACCGGTGTGGAGTTGCTGCGCTTGCTGGCCGCGCACCCGGATGCGGAACTGACCGTCATTACCTCGCGTTCCGAGGCTGGCCGGCCGGTGGCCGAGCTGTTTCCGAACCTGCGCGGCTGTCTTGATCTGGCTTTCACGGTACCGGATGTCGGGCAACTGCGCGCCTGTGAGCTGGTGTTTTTCGCAACCCCCAACGGCACCGCCATGACCATGGTGCCGCAGTTGGTCGAGGCCGGCGTCCGGGTGATCGACCTGGCAGCGGACTTCCGTCTCAGCCAGGCCGACGAATGGGAGGCCTGGTACGGTGTCCCGCATGCCTGCCCGGAGTACCTGGAACAGGCGGTCTACGGCCTGACCGAGGTGAATCGGGAGGCGCTACGTACGGCGCGGCTGGTGGCCAACCCGGGCTGTTATCCGACCGCCGTGCAACTCGGTTTCCTGCCGCTGATCGAGTCGCCGCTGGTGGATACGGAACACCTGGTGGCGGATGCCAAGTCGGGCGTCAGTGGCGCGGGGAGAAAGCCGGCCACGGGCGCCCTGCTGTGCGAGGCCAGTGAAAACTTCAAGGCCTATGCGGTGCCCGGTCACCGTCACCTGCCCGAGATGCGCCAGGGGCTCGGAATCGCCGCCGGCAAACCGGTCGGGCTGACCTTTGTGCCGCACCTGACCCCTATGATCCGCGGTATTCATGCCACCCTCTACGCCCGCTTGCATGATCCTGACCAGGACCTGCAGGTGCTCTATGAGGCCCGCTATCGCGATCAGCCGTTCGTGGATGTATTGCCGGCCGGTTCACACCCGGAGACCCGCAGTGTGCGCGGCGCCAATCACTGCCGTATTGCCGTCCACCGCCCCCAGCAGGGTAATGTCGTCGTAGTGCTCTCGGTGATCGACAACCTGGTAAAGGGGGCCGCCGGTCAGGCGATACAGAATATGAATGTCATGTTCGGGCTGGACGAGGAGGCCGGGCTGACAGGCATCGCCCTGTTGCCGTGAGCTACCCGGGAACCCCCGCTTTTGTGACCTGCTACCGTCTGCAGTCGAATGAATATGCCATACTTTGCGGCAGTCGCTGGTAAAGGGTAGCCATGCAGCCTGACTACCTGAAGATTTCCATAGCCGTGGTGATTGTCGTGCTGACAGCTACGCTGGCCTGGTGGCTGTATGATTTCGGTAAGTTGCAGGGTGCCTCCGAGCTCAAATCCCTGCGTAACGAGTATTCCCTGCTGGCGCAGCAGAATGAGCAGGTCGTCGAGGTCAACAGCACCTTGCGCGAGCAGGTTGCCATCCTCGAGCGGTCCAGCAAGATTGACCGTCAGGCGACGGAGGAAGTGCAGGACGAACTGGGTGCACTGCAGGAGGAACTGCATGCCGCGCGTGACGAGGCCGAGTTTTACCGCGGGATCGTTTCTCCCGGGAACGGCAAGGCCGGATTGCGTATCCACCGTTTCACGCTCAGCGCGGGATCGCAGCCGGGTGACTTTGAGTACGACCTCGTGCTGACGCAACTGAAAAAAAATGATCGTTATGTCAGTGGCCGTGTGGGTTGGAAGATCGACGGAAGGCGTGAGGGGGAGTCTGAAGAACTGGATTTGGCGGCTGTCACGGAAGCAGGGGACACTTACCTGGATTTCCGCTTTCGCTACTTCCAGCGACTGACAGGAGTCATTTCCTTGCCGGACGGTTTCCAGGCAGGGGAGGTGGCATTGTCTATCAATACAACCGGCGAGAACGCGCCCGAGCCCCTGTTACAGGTATTCGACTGGCCGGGAGTGGAAACGGAAAATAGGAGATAGTAATGTTGGGAAAAGGCAAGAAGGGTAAGACGGTCAGCGCCAAGGTTGACACCATCATCGGACAACAGTCCCGGATCGAAGGCGATCTTCATTTTAGCGGGGGACTGCATATCGATGGCAGGGTCAGCGGCAATGTGATCGCCGAGGGTGAGAGCGGCTCGGTGTTGACCGTCAGCGAGCATGGCAATATCGAAGGCAATGTGCAGGTGCCGAACGTGATCCTGAATGGCACAGTGACCGGTAATGTGCATTCGGAAGAGCGCATCGAACTGGCGGCCAATGCCCGGGTCAACGGCGATGTGCACTATAATCTGATAGAGATGTCGATGGGCGCCGAGGTCAACGGCAGCCTGGTGCACCAGCAGGAGTCTTCCACTTCCGTGGTCAGCTTCGAGCGTGATCAGTCCGGGGGCGGTAGCGGTTCCGACTAATACTTGACCAAATTAGTCGGGAAATGACATAATTTTTGCATTCGCTAACTATATGAATAGCAAGAGGCAGTACCCATGATTGAGATAGCCACTTCGGTCGCACCCAATATGACCTTCAGCGATGCCGCTGCGAACAAGGTCAAGCGACTGATTGAAGAGGAAAATAATCCGAATCTGAAGCTGAGGATCTATGTCTCCGGCGGGGGATGTTCCGGTTTCCAGTATGGATTCAGCTTTGACGAGAAGGTCATGGAAGGTGACATCACCATCGAGAACGGGGATGTCAGCCTGGTGATTGATCCCATGAGTTATCAATACCTTATGGGTTCCGAGGTCGATTACACGGAAGGCCTCGAGGGCGCACAGTTCGTGGTTCGCAACCCGAATGCCACCACCACCTGCGGCTGCGGTTCCTCCTTTTCCGTCTGACCGGCCCACCCGGTTCCAACTCTGCACAGGGGGCGGCTGCGCCCCCTTGTTATTTGCCCTACCAGGGATGCACGAGGGCAATCGAGAGGCTTGCCGTTGCCGTATTAAGGCGACTTTTTGTTATCCTTAAGGGTTCCCGGCCCGCCCACTGACCGGTCTTAACCGTACGCATGGCGAGGCGACCAGCAGGCGCCTGGTCTGGCCGGTGGCGTCTTGAGGCCTTGTTTCAGCAATTGTTTCTTTCATAACCCGAGGACGTGTGATGAGTGAATTTCACCCCGGGCTGGAGGGTGTTCCTGCCAAGAAGTCCAAGATCTCCTACCTGGATGGGAAGCAGGGCATTTTGACCTATCGCGGCTACCCGATAGTCGAGCTTGCCGAAAACAGCACCTTTGAAGAAACCGCCTACCTGCTGATCGACGGCGAGCTGCCCTCGGTCGGGCAGTTGGCGAAGTTCGATGCCCAGCTGCGTGTGCACCGCCGAGTGAAATACAACATCCGCGATATCATGAAGTCACTGCCGGTGACCGGGCATCCCATGGAGATGCTGCAGACGGCGGTATCCAGTCTGGGCATGTTCTATCCCAACGATGTACCGGTCCAGATACGCAGCCCAGGCGATGAAAGCGAACGCTACGTGCATGGCCAGTCGATTCGCATCCTGGCGCGCATGGCAACGTTGGTGGCCATGTGGCAGCAGATGCGTATCGGCAATGATCCCACCCCGCCAAGAAGTGATCTGAGCTATGCCGCCAATTTTCTCTATATGTTCCAGAACGGGGTAGAACCCGACCCGCTGGTCGCGCGTATCATGGATGTCTGCCTGATACTGCATGCCGAGCACACCCTCAATGCCTCCACCTTCGCAGCCATGGTGACGGGCTCCACCCTGGCGATGCCGTCCTATGTCATCGCGGCCGCCATCGGTACCCTGGCCGGCCCGCTGCACGGCGGCGCCAACGAACAGGTGATCCAGATGCTGAAGGAGATCGGGGTGCCCGAACAGGCGCCGGCCTGGCTGGACAAGAAACTCGCGGCCAAAGAGGTCATCTGGGGCATGGGCCACCGTGAATACAAGGTGAAGGACCCGCGCGCCACCCTGTTGCAGCATCTGATGCGCGAGTTGGCCGAGTCCCGCGGCAGTATCAGTCCCTTGTTCGAGACGGCACTGGCGCTGGAAGAGGCCTGTGAAGCGGTACTGGCACCGAAGGGGGTCTATCCCAACGTGGATTTCTACTCGGGTATTCTCTATCGCGAGATTGGTATCCCGCCGGACCAGTTTACCTCTATCTTTGCCATTGCCCGCACCGCGGGGTGGCTGGCGCATTGGCGTGAACAGGTCACCCAGAACCGGATCTTCCGGCCAACCCAGATCTATACCGGACACGACCCCCGGAAATACGTATCCATCGCCGCCCGCTAGCGGCCTGATCCCCTCGTTTTCTGAAGAGCCCCGGCGGCCGGGATGTTCCCGGGCCTGGTCCACAAGCGCGCCCCGTTTGGCATAAATAACCAATAATTTCAAGGAGATATAGGTGAGCCCTGTGCTGTTGGGTCGAACCCAGGGCCAAATCACCGCTGCATTGCCCGCTGGCCCGGGCTATCTGCAGGTCGCTGCCCTGTAAAGAAATCCCCCGTCCGGTCGTTAAATACATCGATACCCTGTTATGAGAAAAAAAATCATACACCCGAGGCGGTAACGGACCGGGTATCAGTACTGCGGGTGCAATGTCGGGAAAAGATTCATGCGGGTAGGAAGACACATTAAAAAAGAAGCCGGATTCACTGTGATCGAGCTGATGGTCACGGTGGCGGTCGCCGTGGTCCTTCTCACCATGGCCGTCCCGGCGTTTCACACCTTTGTACAGAACAACCGGATCACCGCACAGACCAATGACCTGGTGACGGCGATCAACCTCAGTCGTGACGAGGCGCTCAAGCGGCGTGCCACCGTGACGGTTTGCAGCAGCGCCGATGGCAGCAGTTGTGCGGGTAACTGGCACGATGGCTGGATCGTGTTCACTGATGCGAATGCCAACAGTACCGTTGACGCCGGGACCGATCAGGTGCTGCGTGTCTGGGGCGCGCTGGATGGCGGGGCGACCATCAACGGGGCACCGGCCTCCCTGCGCTACAGCCAAATCGGCCTGGTCAACACCGGTGCCCTGTTTCAGCTGAGGATTCCCGATTGCACCGGCAACCTCGCCCGGGATATCAGCGTGAGCGTAACCGGCCAGCCGTCGGTCAGCCACCTGGCATGCTAGTGCGCAGCCCCTCCACCATGCGTGCATTGACACATAATCCGGCGGGCTCGCGCGGCTTTGGCCTGATCGAGGTCCTGGTTTCCATCCTGGTCCTGTCGATCGGCCTGCTTGGCCTGGCGAACCTGCAGACCAACGGCATGCGTTTCAATCACAGCGCCTACCTGCGCACCCAGACCACGGTGCTGGCCTACGATATTGTCGATGCCATGCGTGCCAATCGGGGTGCGGCGGGGAAGTTAACGACTGCCCTGGGCGGTGCCTATCTGACCGATTACACCGACAGCCTGCCTGTCGGCACGACGGTTGCGGAGGCCGATCTGCGTAATTGGAAGACCCTGCTCGCGGCCCTGTTACCGGAGGGCCAGGGCCAAATCACCCGGAACGGCAACCAGTTCACCATCAACGTCAAGTGGACCGAGCGCGGCGGCACTCCCACCATCTTCACCCTGACCACGTCACTATGAATATCACCAGGAATATCACCCGAGCCAGACTGCAATCGCCCCGGTGCCAGCGCGGTTTCACCCTGGTGGAGCTGATGATTGCCGCCGCCATCAGCCTGATCATGCTGGCGGGTGTGATCCATATCTTCAGCAGCAGCAAGGCCACTTACCGGGTCCAGGAGGGGCTGTCACGGGTACAGGAGAATGGCCGGTTTGCACTGGAGCTGATGGGTCGCAAGATCCGCATGGCCGGCTACCAGGGCTGTGCCAACCTGCGTTTTCTGAAGCCCAGTAATATCATCGCCAGCCCGCCGCCCGACGCGATCTTCGACCTGAACGCCGTGGTCAATGGTGTTGACAATGTCGCCGCCGGCAACGGCTTTGGCAGCATAGGGGCACGGGTCGGTACCGATGTGCTGGTGGTGCGCGGGGCCTCGTCCGCTGCCGCACAACTGGACGGTAACCTGACGTCGGACAATGCCAATATCCAGCTCGACATCAACTCGGAAAGCTATGTCGCCGGTGACTACCTGTTCATTACCGATTGCGAGACGGCAGATATCTTCGAGGCCAACAATGTGTCATCGGGCTCCGGCAAGATCACAATCGCCCATTCCAATAGTGTCAATACGACCAACCGGCTTTCCAAGGCCTACCTGGATGATGCCTTCCTGCTGAAATTCGAGAGCTCGACCTTCTACATCATGGACTCCGGGCGCACCAACCAGGCCGGTGCGCCGATCTATTCGCTCTACGAAACCGACATTTATGGCAATGAGCGCGAGTTCATCAGTGGTGTCGATGACATGCAGATCACCTATGGTTTCGATACCAGCCCCAGCCCGGACGGGACCGCCGATGTCTACCGCGATGCCGCCAGCATTGCCGCCGGTGACTGGGACAAGGTGATGAGCATACGCCTGGGGCTGCTGCTGACGACCGATGAAAACGTTGCGAAACTGCCGATTGCCTATAACCGGCTTGACGGGACCGTGGTGGCCAATCCGACCGATCGCCGACTGCGGCGGCGGTTTTTTTCAACGATCACGATTCGCAACCGCGTGTTGTAATCCGGGGCCTGACCACTATGCACACGCATCGACCGCCACGACATGCACACCAGCAAGGCGCCATCCTGGTTATCAGCCTGATGATGCTGCTCCTGCTGACGATCATCGGCATCACGGCCATGAATACGGTCACCATGGAGGAACGCATGGCCGGTAACCTGCGCGATGCCAACCTGGCATTCCAGGGTTCAGAGGCCGCGCTGCGCGACGGCGAGGGCATGCTGGGGGCCCTGACCCTGGAGCCGGTGCTGTGTTCCACCCCGCCCTGTGCGATCTGGAATGAGGATGTGCTGCCGTTCTACATAGCGGACCAGACGGCCGCCTGGTGGACAACCAATGCCGAGGAATACGGTGTTGATGACACCCATGAGCTGGTGTCGAATTACAGCGATCCGCGCTGGTTAAGCGAGTTCCTGGAATTTTCCCGTGACAACCTGACGGTCGGACACGGGGTTACGACCGGACGCAGTTTTTTCCGGGTAACGGGGCGTTCAGCAGGTGGCAGCGACTCCTCTCTGGCCATCCTGCAGACAACATACGTGAAGCGACTCAACTGAGACCTGCCGGAGCTGAAAATTATGAATAGTTATTTCAAGCCGATCATAAAGACTTGCCGACTGAAGGCCGGCCTGGGCGCGGCCCTGCTGGCCCTGCTGGTCATGGCGCCGGCCATACAGGCTGTGACCCTGGGTAATTCACCGCTGTTCCTGAACACCGCGGTGGATCCCAATGTCTTTTTCGAGATCGACGACTCCGGTTCCATGGACTGGGAGATCCTCACCACCCAGCAGTGGCATGCCTGCAGTTACCGGAATGAGGCCTACTGCGATGGGTCCTCCGGCTACCTGGTCACCAATGGCAAATGGCGCGCCTATGGTGGCACGGTTAGCAAGACAGACACTTCGACCGACCCTGTCACCATCACCGTGGAGGAATACTTCGGCGATTTCGAATACATCTATGACAACAGCGACAATTCATACACCAATGGCTGTACCGATAACAAGGAAACCCTGTATTCCTGCGGCACCGACCTGAACACGAACACCCCCTATCAATTCGACTGGCGCATCCTGTCGAGTGATTTCAACGTGGTGTATTACGATCCACTGCAGACATACAGCCCCTGGCAGGCCGCCTGTGACGCCGTCGGGACGGTGTGTGCGAATGCGGATTTTAATGCAGTGCGCAGCAACCCGCGCGACGGGGAGGCGGGCTATACCGTGCTGCGCGACCTGGACGGGTTCCGCTTCGAGGTCTGGATTGACGACAGGGGATTTGATGGGGCGAATCCGGAGGCAGGCGCCACTGTCAACGTCAACACCACCCCCAACGAACTGGTCGACCTGTGGGACGCCCACACCACCTACGCGGTGAGCGGCACGGACATCATCGAGACGACCGTTCTTTATGCCCCTGACAGCAGTGGTCTGAACCCCGTCCTCGGCGCCCCGGTCACCTATGCCGCCGCCGACACCCTCTGCCATGGCGGTGGCAGCATCTGCCGCACTGCGGCCGAGGAACTTCAGAATATTGCCAACTGGTATCAATATGCCCGCAAGCGTTCCTTCATCACCAAGGGGGCGCTGGCGACGGTGATCAACAACCACCCGGAATTCCGCTACGGCATGAGCGTCATCAATAATTACAGTTCGATGTTTGTCGAGGTGCCGCCAGCAGCCGCGGACTACAGCGCCCACAACGAAGGCCTGCTGGGTGCGCTGTTCGAGATGGACTGGCCCGACTCGGGGACGCCCTTGCGCCAGGGGCTCGAGCGGGTCGGTGACTATTTCGACAATGCCGATGGCCGGACGGACCCGATTATCGATTCCTGCCAGAAGAATTTTTCCGTGCTGTTCACGGACGGTTACTGGAACCAGAGCGACCCCGCGGCCGCCATCGGTGACGCCGACGGCGATGCGGTCTCGCTCACGCTCGCGGATGTCGCGAAGCACTACTATGACAAGGATTTAAGCGCGTTTCCCAATAATGTAGCGCCGGACCCGTCCCATCGCGACCTGGCCACGCACCAGCACCTGGTGACCTTCGGGGTCGCCTTCGGTGTCGAGGGAAATCTCTCCGACAGCAACGGGAATGGCTGGCCCGACCCGGCGCTGACCGAGAGCGGCAATTGGGGTGATCCCTTTTGCTCGAACTGCCCCGAAAAGATCGATGATCTCTGGCATGCGGCCTACAACAGCCGCGGTGCCTTCATATCGGCCAAGACCCCGGCCGCCGTGGCCAGCAGCCTAGAAGCCGCATTGCAGAATATCGAGGGCCGCACCAAATCGGCTTCATCCGCCGCGGCCAGTACCGGCCATCTGCGTTCCGACACCCTGCTGTTCCAGGCCCAATTTGTTGCGGCCGACTGGCATGGCAAGCTGTTGGCCTTCAATGTGGATACCACGGATGGTTCGGTGATTGTCCCCGCCAATGCGGATGCGAGCCAGCGCCTGCCGGCGCCAAACAGCCGCACCATACTGACAACGGACCCCGATGCGGCCGCTGCCGTTCCCTTCAGCTGGGGCTCACTGACAGCGGGCGGGACGCTTCAGACTCACCTGAACAAGAACGCTATCGGTACGACAGATGGGCTGGGTGAACAACGGCTCGACTACTTGCGCGGTGATGCCGCGAATGAGGATGACAGCAGCGGCTTCCGTGAGCGGCCCGCCAGCAAGCTGGGTGACATCATCAATTCCGCGCCGGTCTACGTCGGAATACCCCATTTCCGATATCCGGATAACTGGGGTACAAGTGAGCCCGAGAGCTGTAGTGGCTGTGGTTATTCTGCTTTCAAGCTCGCTAAAAGCACACGTACACCCATAATCTACGTCGGCGCCAATGACGGGATGGTGCACGGTTTCAAGGGGGATGGAACCACCGATCTGCTGGTCGAGAAACTTGCCTATGTACCCTCCCCCGTTTACAAGAACCTGAGCAAGCTGACAGACCCCGGCTATTCGCATCGCTACTATGTTGACGGCTCACCGACCTACGGCGATGCTTTCTTTGGCGGCGCCTGGCATTCGGTGCTGGTCGGTGGCATGAATCACGGGGGGCAGGGCATCTATGCGCTGGATATCACGACGCCATCCAGTTTCTCCGAGTCCGGGACCGGGCCAGCGGACACCGTGCTATGGGAATTCACCGATGCCGATGATGCCGATCTCGGCTATACCTACAGTCAGCCGGCGATCGTACGCATGCAGAACGGGGTCTGGGCCGCGGTGTTCGGCAATGGCTACAACAATACCGAGGCCGACGGCAATGCCAGCACAACCGGTCATGCCGTGCTCTACATCGTCGATATCGAGGACGGATCGCTCATCAAGAAGATCGACACCGGTGTGGGGTCTCCCGCCGATCCCAATGGCCTGGCCACCCCGGCCGTGGTCGATATCAACGGTGACCACCGGGCCGATTACATCTATGCCGGTGACTTGCAAGGGAACCTGTGGAAGTTCGATGTCAGCTCGACCAACACCAGTGGCTGGGTGGTGGCGTTCAAGCAAGGCTCCAACCCTAAGCCCCTGTTTACCGCAAAAGACGCCAGCAACAACCCGCAGCCCATTACCAGCCGGCCCGAGGTCGGGCACGGCTTCTTCAGCTTCGACGTGATGATCTATTTCGGTACCGGGTCCTACCTGGGCGGTCCGGATGTGGCGGATACCAGTACCCAGAGCTTCTACGGGGTTGCAGATACCGACACCCAGATCACCAGCCGCGCCGGCATGCTGGAACAAACGGTCACCTTCCAGGGCACGGATCCCGGATTCCCGGATGACAAGCTGCGGACGGTCAGTGACCATGCACTGACGAAGACCCACACGGGCTGGTATATCGACCTGCCCGATACCGGCGAGCGCGTGGCGAGCAATCCATTACTCGTCGACGGGCGGGTTATCTTCGTGACCATTGTGCCCGATGCAGGCGTCTGCACCAGTGGAGGCTACAGCTGGTTGATGGAGGTCGATGCCCAGAATGGCGGTACCCTGTCCGATCCTCCGTTTGACCTGAACGATGACGGGCTTTTCACTCTTGCTGACATGATCGATACGGACAGTGACGGTGATGGTGACACGTCTCCCGCCGGTATCCGGCCAGGTGAAGGCATCAGCCCGGCGCCGGTACGTCTGATGGACTTCGATAAGGAACACAAATACATGCCGAGTTCATCCGGTAGCCTGGATCACGTGGTGGAAAATCCGGGTGAGGGCTATATCGGCCGGCAGTCCTGGCGCCAAATACGCTAATCCGACAAGGGGCTCATGATGAATTTTATCAACAAGTCGTTAATCGCCGGTTTACTTGTGGCAGCTATGTCGCCGCTGTGTGCCGAGCCTGAAATGGACGGTGTCATCCGCGAAGTGAAGCGCGGCACACAGCAGGTCCGGATAGATGAAACGCTCTACAAGCTGACGGGTAGCAGCCAGATCCGCAACTTTACCAGTGGCACTGACCGTATCTGGTCGCTCAAGGCAGGACAGCCGGTGCGCTACTCGACCACTGCGGGCAGGATCATCAGCGAGCTCTGGGTGCTGCCGACGGACACGCGTGAACTGAAGCGCCTCAAGCTGGCGCGTGAGCTCAAGGACTAGCCAGGCCAATAAAATAGAATGGGTGATCGATTATGAACCGAAACGGACAACGCGGTGTGACGCTAATCGAGTTGATGATTGTCGTGGCAGTCATTGCCATCATTTCGGCCATCGCCTATCCCAGTTTTACGAACTACGGTCTGCGTGCGAAACGCGCCGATGCCAAGGCGGCGTTGCTGGAGAACGCCCAGTTCCTGGAAAGAAATTATTCGGAAACCAACCGATTCAACCTCAAGCCTGACGGCAACGCCCTGGCGAATGCCGATCTGCCCTTCCAGACCGCACCCAGGGACAATCCCACCGCGGCCTATGCCTTGAGCTTTGTGGGTGGTGCGCCGGCAGCGAATGGTTTTACCCTGCAGGCCGTGCCGCAGGGTGGCCAGACCGCGGATGCCTGCGGGACCCTGACGCTGAACCAGGCGGGCACCCGGGGTGTCGGCGGTAGTACTGTAGCCGACTGCTGGGGGCGTTAGCCCTTGGTAAGAAAGTTTCATTTTTCCAGTCCCCACCCTTTCCTGCTCCTTTCATAGAGGGCGGGGACGCACCCATCATTAACCCTGCTTGAACAGCCTTCCCAACACCACCGGCTGACGGGCCCCGGTGACCTCGGGGAGGTTGCCCGGTTTGTCGTCCAGATGCTGTTTTGCCAGCCAGGCGAAGGCAACCGCTTCCACCCAGTCCGGGTCGAGGCCGTAGTTACGGGTTGATTCAACCTCTAGCGGATCCAGATCTGCTGCCAGTCTGCGCAGCAGTTCCTTGTTGTGCACGCCGCCGCCACAGACGAGCAGGCGCCGGGTGTCACCGGCAAACTGCCTGATGGCATTTGCAATGCTGAGCACCGTCAATTCACACAGTGTCGACTGGACGTCACGCGCCGCCGGACCGGCCTTTTCAAGGCAGGTCGACAGCCAGGCGAGGTTGAAATGTTCGCGCCCGGTGCTCTTCGGCGGCACCCTTTGAAAGTAGGGATCGGCCTGCAGGCAGGCAAGCAGCTCACTGTCGATGCGTCCAGCAGCGGCCCACTCACCGTCCCTGTCCATGGCGACACCCCGCTGCTCCCGGATCCACTGGTCCATGAGGGTATTACCGGGGCCGGTGTCGAAACCGGTCACCGGTTGCGCGGGATCGGCGGGCAGTACCGTGATATTGGCGATGCCGCCGATATTCAAAACAGCCCTCGTTTCGGTCGTGTCGCGGAACAGGGTCGCGTGGAAGGCGGGTACCAGGGGCGCACCCTGGCCGCCGGCCTCGATATCGGCGCGCCGGAAGTCGGCCACCACCTCGATGCCGGTCCTGCGGGCGATCCACAAGGGATTGCCGATCTGCAGGGAATAGGGCCGGGGGGCGTCCGGGGCATGTTGGATGGTCTGGCCGTGGCTGCCGATGGCAGTGACCGCAGAGGCCGGTGTGTCCGCGGATTTCAGCAAGGCGTTGGCCGCCTCGGCGAAGACCGCCCCGACGTCGTCATCCAGTTCGGATAGATCCGCGGACAGCGGGTCTTCCAGCCGCAGGGCCTCCAGCAGCCGTGACCTGAGGTCTTCGGGGTAGGGATATACGTGTGTGGCAACAAGCCGTGGCTGGGTGGTCGAAAGATCGACCAGTGCCGCATCGATTCCGTCCATGCTGGTGCCTGACATCAGGCCGATAAACAGAGCGCTCATGGAGTGGAAATAGGAGTTCTGCCAGGCCCGGTGCGGGGAGGTGGTATGTGCGGAGCCGGCAAGTCCCCGTGCGAGACAGTCAGCCCGCTATTCGCTGCTTGCTACCTGGACGTTGCGCACCAGGTCGAGTTGGGCAATCAGCGCACCTGCCTTTTGCTCGAAATCCTCCCGGTATTTCTTTTCCAGCGGCTTGGCGCCTGGCAGTTTCACGCGCAACGGGTCACGGTGAACATCGTTGATGCGGAGTTCATAATGCAGGTGCGGGCCGGTGGCCAGGCCGGAGCTGCCGACATACCCGATGATCTGTCCCTGCTTGACACGCGAGCCCTTGCTCAGGCCGCTCTTGTATTTCGACATGTGGGCATACAGAGTGCTGTACTTGGTGCCGTGTTTGACGATGATGGTGTTGCCGTAGCCACCCTTCTTGCCCCGGAAGATGATCTTGCCGTTGCTGGTCGACCTTATGGGGGTTCCACGCGGTGCTGCATAGTCCACACCCTTGTGGGCGCGGATGCGGTTCAGGACGGGGTGTCTGCGTTTCAGATTGAAGCGGGAACTGACGCGTGAAAATTCAACGGGCGTGCGCAGGAAGGCCTTGCGCATGCTCTTGCCGTCAGGCGAATAATAGTCGGTGCGACCGGACTTATCGGTATAGCGTACCGCCTTGTAGGTCTTGCCCTGGTTTACGAAGGCCGCGGCGAGTATGTTCCCGTTATCGATCTTTTCACCGTCCAGGTACAACTCTTCGAAGATCAGCGCAAACTGGTCGCCCTTGCGGATATCGAGGGCAAAATCGATATCCCAGCCGAAGATATTGGCCAGCTCCATTGTCAGGCTGTCAGGCAGACTGGCCTCCTGGCCCGCAATAAACAGCGAACTGTTGATGGCGCCGCTGGCATTTGCGACACGCCGTTCCGGTGTGCGGTGTGAGGTGGCGATTTCGAAATCATCATCCTGACGGCGCACTTCCATACCGCTTAACTCGTCGATCTGGTACTCGAGTTTTACCAGCCCCAGTTCCGGATTCGTCAGGAAGCGCAGTGACTGGCCGGGATAGATCTTCTTGAGATTATGTGCCGCGCCGCCGAGCTCCAGAATCTTGTGCAGTTGCTGCGGTGGTATCTCAAGGCGTGAGAAAATCAGCGCCAGACTGTCACCGGATTCAACCGTGACATCATGCCACTCGCCCTCCAGGGCTGCCGGTTCCAGGTCCGGATCGGGCCATTCTGCCAGCTCATCACTTTCGGCTGGCGGCTGGATGCTGGTGGCTACCGTATCGGGAACTGATGCCCCGGCAGTCAGCGCCGTGGCATCGAGGGTGTTGTCTTTTGAGAGTTGCAGGGGGAGGTGCCGTGTTGCCTCCGCCGGTTCCGGGTTGAAACCCAGGAACAGGGCAGCAAAACCGGCAAGCAGGCCACCCAGGAGCCAGTAGCCCGGCCGCATGAATGCACGATGTGGTCGCGTCGTCATGTGTGACGTGAAGTCACGGTTGCTAAAAGACTGTTGCTTCACGTTAAGCCCATGTTCGGTTTGAGCTAATTTAACGATAGATAACACTCGGGTCAACCGTTTCTTGTCCCCTGCAGCACGGTCAATGGATGGTATCTGTCTATGGTAATCTCTATTGAATCACGATAAAGGGAGATGGTTCATAAATGGGATCATACGACGATCTTGCGCAGATAAAGCGCGGGGCCGAGGAGATACTGGTCGAGATCGAGCTGGTCGAGCGCTTGAAGGAAGGCAGGCCACTGCGCATCAAGGCGGGTTTCGATCCTACGGCACCTGACCTGCACCTGGGTCATACGGTGCTGATCAACAAGCTCAGGCAGTTTCAGGATCTGGGGCATGAGGTGATGTTTCTGATCGGTGATTTCACCGGCATGATCGGCGACCCGACCGGGAAAAACGTGACACGCAAGCCGCTGACGCGCGAGGATGTCCTGGAAAATGCGGCGACCTATGAACACCAGATCTACAAGATACTGGACCCTGAAAAAACCACGGTGCTGTTCAATTCCCAGTGGATGGGCGAGATGAATGCGGCGGATCTTATCCAGGTGGCCGCCAAGCATACCGTGGCACGCATGCTGGAGCGGGATGATTTCAGCAAGCGCTATTCCAGCAAGCAGCCAATCGCTATCCACGAGTTTCTGTACCCGTTGATCCAGGGTTATGACTCAGTCGCCATGAAGGCCGATGTCGAGCTGGGCGGTACAGACCAGAAATTCAACCTGCTGGTGGGGCGTGAACTACAGAAACACTATGGGCAAAAGCCCCAGGTGATTATCACCATGCCGATTCTGGAGGGCCTGGACGGCGTGCAGAAGATGTCGAAGTCGCTCAACAACTATATCGGCATCAACGAGCCGGCCGATGAGATGTTCGGCAAACTGATGTCGGTGTCCGACGAACTGATGTGGCGCTATTTCGAGCTACTGAGCTTTCGGCCCATGGATGAAATAGAGCAGTTGAAACAGGACGTCGGGAAGGGGGCCAATCCGCGTGATATCAAGTTCCAGCTGGGCCAGGAAATCGTCGCCCGCTTTCACGACCGGGCAGCCGCCGAGACGGCCCAGGCAACCTTTGTGGCCCGCTTCCAGAAGGGGGCCATGCCGGACGAGATGCCCGAGGTTGCGCTGGACAGTGAGGATGGCCGCCTGGGTATCGCCAGCATATTGAAGGGCGCGCGCCTGACCGGCAGTACCTCGGAGGCCTTCCGGATGATCAAGCAGGGTGCCGTGCGCATCGACGGCGAGCGGGTGACGGACAGGGACCTGACCATCGGGGCCGGCAACACCCATATACTGCAGGTCGGCAAGCGTCGCTTTGCCCGGGTAACCGTCAACTGACTGACGGGTGGCCTAATATTAAGGGTGTCAAAAAATGCCATAAGTGAGTTATTTAGCTATAACTGATTGATATCATTATGTAATAAATACAGGAAGGGTACCTGCCACCTTTACTAGCTCCCTTTTCTATGGGAGCCCTGGGGTAGCCATCTGGCTTGCGTCTGACCGGATTTCCGGATGCGGATACGCTATAATTATCATCAGGTCACCGGCGTGGGAAGTGGATGCTTTTTCACGCACAAGCGTCTTATTCAAGGCGCTGAATATTTTTAAAAATTATATGTTGACGGTGCGCGTTTGGTGCGTATAATTTGCCGTCCTCACCGGGCACTGTTCCCGGTCTGCTCTTTAAAAATTCGATCAGGTAATTTGTGTGGGCGCTTACGTCGATAGCTTGTGTACGTAACAAATATCGATGAGCGTCTAACTCGATTCCGAGTTAAACAAACATCGAGCAAGGATCTGGTTACCCCTTAATGTAACCAAGTAAGATTAAACTGAAGAGTTTGATCCTGGCTCAGATTGAACGCTGGCGGCATGCTTAACA
>CAMYJI010000004.1:77912-86824 GCA_947258545.1 uncultured Ectothiorhodospiraceae bacterium | reverse complement strand
AATGCGTCGCAGGATAGGGTGACCTCCTTGTCTCCAATGGCAAGGATAGCTGTTGGCCGAATGAATTCGGCCCTACAACGGTAATCTACCCACTCGATTTGGGAAAGAGCCTTATTATTAAACTGCAGGCAATCCTGGCTCTGCAAAAACCTTGCAGATACCAGGCAATCAATGTGACATAGACCCCCTACCCGGATACAGTTTTAATGCTCACACCCGACTGCCAGACTATGCAAATGTTCCAGCATCCCGATACCAAGAGCTTTTTGCCCCTCGCGGTTATAGTGTCCGTCGAAAGGGATTACCGGAAGTGTTCCAGATCGTTCATAGTCGTTGCGTAGCATTGGCAACATGTCCACGAAGTCAATGGAATACTGTGAAGCAAATTGTTTTAATGTGGACTGATAGTTTTCATCAGGGAAATCTCTTTCTACCTGCGCGGCAACCGGTACGACGGCCAGTGTAACGGAAAATTCGTATTCCCTCGACAGCCGCACAAGCTCTCCGAGTGATTCATATACAAAACGTTTTGCATTTCTAGTCCCATCATCCACTATGCCAGCTAATAGCCTGTTTTCAAGATTGTCTGAACTCACAATTCCCGTGTATATGTCGTGGGCCCACATTATGAACGCGCTCTTCCTCAGTAGCTGTCTGTGGTTCCACTTGCGCACTACTTCAGGACCTGGTTTGTCAGACAGGTCAAACGTGTACCAGTCCTTGTTTGAATGCTGTTGATATCGTTGTTCAATATTTGTTTTCTGGAAGTCATTGATATAAAAAAACAAGATGACATGGTCCGGTTCCAGTGAAATCCCGAATTTCTTCAAAACCGCAAGTTCATTATTTATGCTGTAGGCCCGTACACCCATATTTATCACGTTGAAGAAACATGCCTGGTCTGGAGAATTCAGGCCTGCGTGTAATATGGTTGTAAGAAGGCTATCGTTCTGCAGACCTTGCCCGTATATGTGCGAGTCACCCAGGGCAATAATCCGGTATTCTTTTACCTGTTTTTCCCTTATTTCCGGACCACGAAAACCAAGGCTGTTAAGACGCACCTGCTTGTCATAGGTGTAATGAACATCTTTCGGGAGCATAACCCAGCCAGCATCCTTGTCAGGCTTTACCCTCACAAGAGGAAGCTGCTCTGGCAAGGGAGTGCCGACGATTGTCCTTGCAACTGCTTCCAGGACAAGAGCTCCAAATGCAATGCTTATCGCCAATAAAAGCAGTATTTGGAAAATCTGCTTCATTAGATAATTGACGAGCAGAATTTATGAATGTTGAGCCAGAAACTGCACCATTATCATCCCCTCCTTATCTGACAGAGTGATGCTTCGCACTGCACGGCATGAAAATTGGGTAATGTAGCAGTAGCATAACGATATGATCATGATAATCTGCATTATGGGTAAATGAGCAAGTATAGATTAAGAGTTCAGGAATCCTGTACATTCATCCATATTTTTTGGCTATCAATATACTTTTTATCAACTATACGATCCAGACGACCCGCGAGAAATCCGGCAATGGACACGAGTCTGACAAATTCCATTACCAGCATGATGTACCATCTCAGGCCAGGTTTTCCAGATTTTTCTTCAGCCCGCACCGCGTGAGGCAGAAGAACATGCCTGACATGCTGGATGACTGGTAACAACGAAAATAGCATTAACCATGGCGACAGAAATCCTAGCAACAACAACAATAGAACGGTGACAAGGTACCTCATATAAGAAATATAACCCTGGGTACCTATCCCGACCCGGGCATTGCCTCTGGCGAAATTTAATCGCTGTCTTGCTAACGCCTTCCATGTCTCGCGTGGTCGCCAGCGCACGATTGCGTCCCTTGCAAACACAAAATGACACCCTAGCTGTCGCAACCGGATATTGAACAATGTGTCTTCTGCAGCATAGAGCCATTCCGGATAACCGCGTGCTTTATTCCATGCTGATTTAGTAAAGGCTATTGATCTGCTTGATGGATAATAACGGGCTGCTTCTGTTTCATCACGATCAGGAGAAAACGTAGCCAGAGAAACCACCTCTTCAAACATTGTGTGACATATAAAGCGAAAGTTTCCTGCTACGACATCTGGCCGTGGTTCATTGGCAAAACAATTCATGATATTTTCCAACCACGATTCTGTTACTATGCAGCCTGCATCGGTAACTGCAATTATCTCGCTCCGCGCCCTTCTAATGCCAATGTTACGACCTTGGGCAATATTGCAATCTTCTGAGATCAGTATAATCTCTCCTCGCCCTGAATATTCTTCTAGCAATTCCCTGGTGCCATCCAAACTAACACCATCTACGATAATGATTTCTGCGGGCTTGTAACTTTGATTCAGCAATGACTCCACGAAAGCCACTATTGTTTCTTTCTCATTACGAACAGTAGCGACGATAGATGCTGGCTGCTTGATCATATAATGGACCCTGATACCAAAGCCTTTCTTTCCGGGAATTAATTAACTTTACGTGCAATCACACCAAAAATCGTACCCAGACTATGGCTGGCGGTCATTGCTTGCCTCAGAGCACCATCTTTCCGAGCGATATACATTCCTAACGCTTTAAGTGTATTACTAAAAAAATGATGAATCATAAATGGCTTCACACCATAAATACTGTTTTCGTATTCCGGGTATTCATATCGGCCAAACTTGAATCCTGAAGAGAAATGTCTCCTGATAAAATACCTCCGCGTTACTTTATTTTCTTCCACAAAATGCTCTACGTACATTTCCGGGCAATAACGGCTCTTCATATTTCTTTTAATGAGCGCGTTAAACATTACCACGTCCTCACCACCTCCCACCTCCTTACCCTCTCGGTTATATCGATCATCAAACCTGAGCTCCGGGTCATCCCTGAAGATCTGTGTTCTGTATCCAATATTTGCAGTCCATAGGGGTGTTGTTTTATCCTTTATCCAGAAAGGCGCGTCTCCATAATCAGTATGCGCCAAAAACCCTAGCAACTCCTCCTCAAACCAACCTGGGCGCTGGTCAAAAGGAAACCGTATCATTACACGGCCCCCTACACAGTCTGCCTGCTCCTTTCCAAATGCAGTGCAGGCTGCTTGAACAAAATTCTCAGCCGGTATCTCGTCATCATCGATGAACAGGAGACACTCGCTGCCTAGTGACTCCTCAATGGCGCGATTACGGGCATGCGAGATACCTTGTCTGGTCTCCTTTACAACCCTTATCTTTTCACATTTTCTTCTGATTTCATCCAGCACAGCTTCGGTTTCATCCGTACTATTATTATCCACAACCAGGATTTCATAGTCGCATTCATGAGAATGCACCTGCTCGCACATTGCCTTCATCAGTTCCGGCAACAACGGTGCACGATTATATGTGCAAACAGCAAATGTTATAAATTCCATTTACACCTTCTCTGAATTCACGAGACATGACTATCATCATTGGCCACAATCGGGAGTTTCTTTGCGATTATTTTATAGCCACCAACATTTAGCTGAAATTCACCCAGGAAAACAGGATCGCTCGTAGTATCAAAGATCCCCATCAAGTCAAACACCGGTGAATTACTGCCTGTCATCTGTACAGTGCAATACTTCAGGACTTTAATCGGCTGTAACGTTCGGTATAGGCATTCTGCTGCGGCTTGCCCGCCTGTATGCATTCCAGTCGAATGCCACATTTCTCTGCCCAGACCCGCAAGATACCGCTGATGTATTCCGGCCCATAGTCGCAACGAATGGGACCCGGCTGACCATGCTATTCGATAACCCGCTCCAGTGCAGCCTTCAGTTGACGGTATAGCCCTGAATCGAAAAGCGGCAATACGACTTCTAACGACCGACATCAAAGAAGAACACATGCGCGTATGTTATAGGTAGCCGCTGTATGCGCTTTCCAGGTAATCCTTGAGGGCTATCTTCCAGTCGCGCATAGTATCGTGCCCGCGTAGCTTGAGCTTCTTGTTGATCAGGCGTTCACATTCAGGGCGTTCTGCGAAGTACTCTTTTTTAAAGAAATCTGATGAAACCTCATTAATGATTATTTTTTCGGAGAGGCCAAGTAAAGAGATTAATTCTTGAGCAACCTCCAGGCGTCCCGTTGCTCCTTCGCAGACCATGTTGTAAAGGCCCCATAGCTCGGCTTCCAATAGTTGCTTTACGTTATTGGCAAAATCGTGTGTGTATGTGGGAGTGCCGAGTTTATCAGTAACTATATTTAACTCGGTCGCGCCATTTTTAATTTGATGCATAATTTTCTGGATAAACTTCTTGTCCTTCCCGGGGCCTCCTCCCATCATCCATCCTGCACGGCAAATCAGGTGTAAAGGTGAATATTCTTTTACATAAAGTTCGCCGGCATATTTGGACCGAGCGTAGTGACCAAGAGGATTGGGTATATCCCAATCATCATAAAGTGTTTTTTTGCCATCGAAAATTCCAGCAGTACTTATATAAAGGAGTGGAATTTCTATCTCGTTTGCAATATATACGGCGTTTTCTACGGAGAGCGTATTGGTTGCGTATGTATCGTCGACATTTCGTTCGCAAAACTCAAGATCAGTATAGGCTCCAAGATGGAAAAGGTAATCAGGCTTAAAGTCATATACGTCCTTACGATAAGCATCCAAATCGCGAAAATCCAGATAGCTTAACCAGGTATCATTAAGGTCGATGTCTGTACATTTGAGCTTGTAGTCTTCTCTGTAATTTTGGTAGAACGCTTCGCCGAGCATGCCGCCACAGCCAGCTATGTAGATTTTCTTCATGTTGGAAAACTCCTCAAAAAAGCTATTATAACTATTACTGAAGCGAACATTCTGTATCAATAAACAAAATGGCTAGAAATAAATCAGCATGCACGCAACATTTATATTACTGTGTTTCTATAATTCTTGTGAAAAATCGATAATGAAAGTGCTATTTATAAAAGTTCGGTCTTCTTTGCCACTGCTTCCCAGGAAAAGTCGGTGATGGCACGAGAATGTCCTTGCTTACCAAGCAGCGCGGCATAATCGTGGTCAACGAGTAATCCACTCAGGGTAGCAACGACTTCCTCCAACTTCTCACCATCTACACGCAGGCCAGTGACACCATCAATAACAGCGGAACCTGTACCGCCGGTTTTACCGGCGATGGCCGGCTTGCCGCAGGCCGCCGCTTCCAGGTAGACCATGCCAAAGCCTTCCGTATCGCCGCCAATATCCCGATTTGGCATCGCAAACACATCGCAGGCGTTGTACCAGCGCGGCAGATCTTCAGGTGAGACATGTCCCAGGAGATGCACGCGCTCGCAGACACCAAGCTCTGTTGCGAGTTCTTTCAGGTAGTCAAGATCCTCACCGATGCCGATCAGGACATACTGGATATCCAGGTCTTGCTGCAACAATTGCGGCAGGCAGCGAATGACCGTGTCAAATCCCTTGCGGCGCGAGAGACGGCCGACGGACAATACAAGCTTGTGTCCTTCCCTCCATCCAAGAGTCTGGCGCAAGTCATCAATGGGCAGGTCTGGATGAAAGCAGTGAACATCAACCCCCGGGTAAATGATGGTGATCTTGTCTGGATCAACCCCCATACGCAGCAGTTCGTCCCGGGTATTGTCACTGTTGGCGACAACCTTGTCCGCATGGCGCAGCGTAAAACACATGGCCCTGTATTTTGCCCCCCTGCCCCATCCCGTCAACTCTTCCCCGTGGGCATAAACGATAACCGGCCGAAAAGTCAGGCGTGCCACCGCCCATGCGACCAGTCCTTCCGGCAGGGAACGGATGGCATGGAGCGCCTCGAAACGCCGGGTCACTGCGAGCCAGAGCGAGGCAAAAAATAGCCTGGCATAGATGCCAAGGGATTCGGGCCTCAGCCACCCTACCCTGCGAAGATTGAGCCGGTGAATGGTGTTGGGGTGACCGGCATCGACCTCTGCCGCCCCCGGCACGTCGGCGGTTACGATATGAATTCCCTTCCCACCAAGGTACTTGAACACCTCACTGAACCAGATCGCGGTGCCCCCCTTGGTGGGCAGGAAGAGTTCCGTGATCGCCAAGTAGCCGTGCTCACGTTCCGTCATGTCCAGATTCATCCCTTGAGAATGATTGCGTGATTACGAGAAGCCACCCGCCACTGGGTCCCATCAGTGGGGGTATCGCGCCAAACTCACTCGTAAGATATTTCTAAATTGTAACGATGGTTCTTGGCCAGAAAAGTTAAAATATGAAAAAAACGGCTTGCTAGCAAACTGACTACTAGATACCGAGCGGTCAGATGAACGACCGTGTCGAGATGGGGTTATAGTCGAGTTTAGTGTACGAGCCGTCACTGTATCAGTTGGTAGCTCAGCTGTCTTTGGTGTATGCAACATGATAGATGAAGTTTATCTAATTCTTATGTGACGACAGGAACTTTTGAATTTCAGCGGCAACAATCGAATTCCCTCTCTCGTTATAATGGCCTGACATGCGAAAAGGGAACAAATCAAGAGGGTCTTCTACCGCCTGAAAGGCGGGCTCAATATCTATCAGGTCCATCTCCAGTGAATTGACCAAATCCACCACCTCACCCTTTATTCGAGAGGCTGACCAAGCCGCACTCTGAGTGTGGCTATTAAATCGCTCATACTCAGGCAAATAAACGAACACAAGTCGCCCACCATTCGCTTCAACATTGTGTTTAGCGCTCTCTAATATCTTTTGAAACATAGAAAGATCATAATTAACAACATTATTTAAGTTGTGTGCGCCAATCAACTTGGTATTCCGATTAAGGATTTTCCATAACATCCGCCGAAGATTAGGTAATACCTTTGCACGGCCGTTTTCTTTAGTATTTATGCGATTGTTTACGTAGCTTCGTAAAGCTGCGTTAATTTTATCATTATTAAGAGCCAGATCTTGCGTAAAATCTGGCTCTAAATAATTAACCAGAGTCTCGACGTTTTTATCTCGCTCAAGATCAGAAAGGTCGTTGCGTTCGAAATAAACCCAGAAAACGAATCGGACTTGTCTACCGCTCAAATATTCCTTAATAGCAGCAAGCTCATACAGTGGTCCATTGCCCCCATAGGCAAGATTGACTACACGGGGGTAATCCCCTCTTAACTTATCTACAAAGCCATCTCCATCGTTTACACAATCACCAACTGTGTAAGAGTCTCCCACAAATGCCAGATCGATTTGCTCTGTGCTCAGCCAGCTGGCAGAAGGATTACGAAAGCCGAACTTGTCAGATTCATATGTAGAATAATAGCCTGACTCATTGCACCCAATCACAGTAGCATTAGCGACTCCCGACAATGGAAGAACCACATTATCAACGAGTTTTAAACCATTTGCTATGAACGTATTTGGAGGAACAGATGGAAAACAGTTTTTATTGTTTTTCTGACAATCGAGCACTACCTGCAGACGACTTCTAGTATCATATTCAACACCATACTTTTCCGCGAGTTCAATTTTAGGATCCATGCCCAACCAACCAGCAACAATCTCCGCACCAAGGAGAGCCAAGGAAATTGACGATATAATAAGAATAAAGGATGCTAAAATTGTTGGCAGCTTATAGGTATGCATTTACAAATTTCAAGGTGTGCATTGTTTAATTATTGAGTTTACGTTTATTCAACCCCTGATAATATGCTGGGACGTATTGTGGTCTGATTACAGTATGTTGTCGATCAAGGCAAGCTCTCTTCGGCGTGACAATCGTATATTATCATTTCCTCGCCACAGATTAAGCTTCACTGCCTTTTCTTTTATCAGGGAATTATCGTCAAATGTGGTGTTTGAGCCCCCACTGAATCAGGCGGTGACCCTGATGTTTTTGATGTCAGTATGGACGCCGCTTTCAAGTTTCACGCCCCGAATCACATCGCCTCACGGTTTACAGGCACCCACTTCTGAGCAAAACCGAATTGGCCATGGCCTGCACCTTTCAAAAGTCCATGGCGCCGTCACCGACGGCTGGTGGGGCAGGAAGGTTTCCGCGATCACCAGGTAGCGGTGCTTGTGGTCCGTCATGACTGTCTTCATCCCTTGAGAATGCTCGCGAGATTGCGAAAGGCAACCCAGCCCGGTGTTTCCAGCAGTGAGGGCAGGACCGCGCCAATCGCCTCCCGCCGCCGGCCGGCACGAACCAGGGCATAACCGAGATTCAGGCGGCCACTCCGCAATCGGATCAATACGCCACGCCTGACCGGTCCGGGAAACCCACGGGCAAATTGCTTGAGATCCAGCAGCGTCTGTACATTGTAGCGCTGCGCCTGCAAGGGATTAGCGCGGGTCGCACTGGCAACGTGGATCAGGTAGACGCCCAGCGGCCGACAGACCACACCCGCCCGTTGGCTCACCGCACACAGGCGTGTCAGGAAGTGCACATCCTCGCACACCCTGAAGCCGGCAGGATACCCTCCCAGCCTGAGAAAGGTTTCACGCGGCACGCTCAGGGTGTGGGTGTCGCCAAAATGATCCGCGACAAAGGCCTCGAATTCCCCGGCCTCCATCACCACTTCACTGGCACCGGCGGCTCTCTCCAGTATTGCCCGGCCGGAGGCATGGGCCGCCATCGAGGTACCGATCAGGACACCATCCTCTTCTTGATAGTCATAATCACCGGTTAGAAAGTCCAGATTGGCATCGCGCATAATCCATTCCGCGTGCCATCGGAGTCGTTCCGGGTAATACCAGTCGTCGGCATCCAGGAAGGCGAGCCAGTCACCGGTCGCCTTTTCTGCGCCGCGGTTACGTGCGGCAGACACCCCGGCATTGGTCTGGTCGATCACCCGGACTGGTGCACCGAATCCCCGGGCCAGTTCCAGGCTGTTATCGGTCGAGCCATCATCGACCACGATGATCTCATGGGGAGCCCAGGTCTGCGCCAGCACCGACTCCACGGCCCTGGCCAGGGTCGCGGCCGCG
>CAMYJI010000004.1:0-77822 GCA_947258545.1 uncultured Ectothiorhodospiraceae bacterium | reverse complement strand
AGCCAGACATGGATTCTGCGTGCCAGCCGCAGTTCCACCCATTTCGGATCCTGAGCGATCAAAACCCTGGCCAGTTTCTCCGTCGAGAGAAAGGCCAGATCGGCATGAAGGTCCAGTGCACGCTGCAACAGCTTCTCTAGCTCAGCAAGGGCGTTTGTTTGTCTTTCATCCGACCCAAGGAAATTGAAGCGATGCGTCTCCAGCAAGGTCGGGCGGCCCAGTCGCGTCTTGGTCTCCAGTGCAGCGATGGCCTGCTCCGCTGTGTGCCCGAGTGCAGGTTCGAAATAATCATTGCGCACCAGATAAACGCTGCCGCCTCTTCCGGCCTGGCCGTTATAGATCGAGGCGCCGGTGCCGGCGAGCTGACCTGTTGCATCGCGCGTTTCATAACGGCGGCCCGGGGTTACAATCACCGCCACCCCGGCTTCGGCCCAGGCCTGTTCAACGATTGCATTCCAGACGAAGGTGGGCGGTACCACCACACGGGGCGGGTAGTCGAAAATGGCCTGAAAGGCGCTGACTTCTTCCTGCACGGCCTGGCGGATCTCGACAACACTCAATGCCCGTGCAGGCAGGACCGAGGCATCCACCCAGCGGCTTTGCAGCTGTGAGGGTAGCTCTTCAGTGGCTGATTGCGGGGCCTGCTCCAGCCAGGCCTTCACTGACTCGTCAACCTGGCTGGCTGCCATCAGTGCAGGCGGCCAGAAATGTTCCATGCCGTGAAGCTGGACGGTGAATACGCCGGCATCAACGCCTTTATTTATCGCCTCGAGCAGCGGCACGTGCGTGGGGTCTGCAACTAACTGACGATGGTACTCACCGCTGCCCCTGATCTTTTGCCCGTCAACCGTGGCCAGCACCATCCCGAGGGTCATTACCGGTCTGCGGCCATCGGAATCTGGGTAGTCAGTGAGCAGGCGACCGATCGCCATCAGGGCATTGGCCTGATCAGTCGGTCCTGGGCCCCAGTCGTCGCTTTCGATGATAAGTATCGGACGTCTAAGTGCTGGCTCATGCCAGGAAGTTGCTATGGCGATACGGTAATAAAAAAGGATAACCGAGCAACCGATAAACCAGAACGCAATAAGCATTATCATCATTACCATCAAAGACCTGTGTCAGGCAATATCGACTGTGTTATGACTATTAATTTGCCGCACTTTTCAGTGCAGCTTCTATATTGCCAAGGCGAAACTTAACGGGCAAATATATCTTTCGTTGTTACACCCCGGTAAATCAGCTTGATTACACTACACCCCCCTGCTTAATCAATTCAAAGGGAGCAGGACCAGGAGCGGGAGGAGAAATTGGATTGTGTCAGGATGGCTCTATATTCTGCAACAGGTGTCGAGCTTAATTCTCGGGGCTTATTGCGCAAGCAAATACTTTTGTTGGCAACAAATCCAACCCGAAAGCGAGCGATTGACAATTTACCCGACCTGGCTAGCCGAGCACCTTTTGAAGCCTTGGTATGTTCCTGTAAAACAGGTGTTTAATAGCAAAATGCGTCGCTGTAACATTCTGGTCGGTGTAATTGAACGAATAGGAGTCCGGTAATGGCACGCTCCCCCCCCTTGTATGAAGAAGATGATTGTAGGTGCTCTGTTCAAAGGTCGCGAATTTGTCCATCAGTTCCTTGTTGTGACCAATCCAGCTCTCGATCAACTCAAGATCAAAGGCACGTTTGTCGAAGCACAGCAAGCCTGCATTGGCAGCTGTCGGGGGTGGTATTTTGCGCTCAAAGCCAATGATTTCATAACGGGAATTTCTCCGGGGGATGTATTGTTCGATGCTATACAAGCAGCCCCTGTCCTCCGGATCTTCCACCCAATCGATGATCTCTTGCGGTCTTTTGAAAAAAAGCACATCTGCATCCAGTATCATAATTTTGCTGGCAGTCGACATCAGATTGAAATCAAAGATCCTGAGCGAAAATATGCGCATGTTGTATTTGACACCCCGGTGATCAGAGGTTTCTTTGGGGGTAAATCGGTATTCACAGCAATTTGGCAAATGTTTTATTTTCTCCCGGATCAGTTTATCTGCAATCGTCCTACGCACAATCCTTACATTGACCAGATGCTTTTTCAGAGTCTTGATATCCTGTACCGTGAGGCTGCCATCATCATGCAGGACAACCGAATATCTCAGCCCAGAATAATGTAATAAACTCTTAACACTCCATAGGGTCATGCCGACATGTTTGTGTCCCAACAATGTGTGCAACTCGAAATGAGGACAATCTTCACCTGTAAGATAAGGCCGGGTAATCAATACCTTGTAATCATAGTATCGACGTATTGCTTCCTGTTTGTACCTATACAACCACTGACTCACACGCCATGGCAGGCGCCGCTCAAGAAACAGAGAAACAATTTTCGTTGTCAAGCCTTGTGAATCGGAGGCCATATTCTTGCCAATCCCGGTTTAATTTCTAGCAAGTGATGCAATGCGGTTGCGCGCCAGCACGATACCACTTATCCGATAGGCCAGTGCCATACAGAGAGCAGTGCATCATATCTCGATATCCACGTATATTCATAAAAACATACTCAAACCGGGGCTTTCTGCCAATCCTTGATCTACAGCGGGTTCATGTTCAGAAATGATCCCGGTTATTTGAACAGCTGGTCCCCGCTTTATAAGAGAATTCCCTGCCAGTTCAAGCTGCCTTATGGAGCAGTATTACCTGAAGAAGCTACACTGGTCGTGACTGGATCTGCGGATGGGAATCTATTCATCACTGGAGTCGAACTTGTCTGATGATAACTTGTTGGCAATGTGAATGACTTGTTCTGAGGGGCGAATCATGACAGTTCCCTGATGCAAATATGCTTTATTTGGAAGAATAACTTTCAAGGTGGCGTCAGACACAATTCAAAGGTAGCGTATTCAGTAGAACTTGCTCCCTATCAAGTATGGCAATATTCTAGATACAATGTTAACATTATCGTTTATATAATTGATTATTTTACATTTCCTACATATGTAGACATTGTTCAATGCCCTTTCGGGCAATACTGCTGCCCCCCGCAAGATCATGTCATCCCGGCCGATAAGTTTTTAATGTTGTAATGCCATGCCACAAGTATGGTCTCGTGCAGGGCGGCACAATGATCGAACAAGGAAAACCTTGGACATGAAGCAGCAAGGATACCGCATAGATACAATAATTCAGAGACGCATGGTCCATGCGTGACATCGCCGTACTCGCCTTTCTTATCGGCTGCATCGGCGTCACACTCTGGCGACCCTGGCTGGGTGTGCTTTGCCTTGCGGTATTCAGCTATTTGAACCCACATACGTATGCCTGGGGATTCATCACGACCTTTCCTGTCTACCAGATATTGGTTATTTTTGCATTCCTGGCATTACTCACGGCCAAAGACCGTCAACCTATCCCCAAGGACTGGCGTATCTATGCCTTTTACATGCTTTGGTTCTACTTCCTGCTGACTACACTGAACGCCCTGGTTCCTTGGGCGGCCTGGCCAAAGCTGATTGAAGTGTCGAAAATATATGTTCCGCTTATATTGACCTTGCTGCTGATTAATACCCGCGAGAAGCTTTACTACCTGATCATCACCATTGCCGGTTCATTTGGGCTGGTTGCCGTCAAGGGCGGAATATGGGCAATTATGACCGGGTTCAATCACCGCGTAT
The DNA here is from genome assembly GCA_947258545.1 of uncultured Ectothiorhodospiraceae bacterium. Taxonomy (GTDB): domain Bacteria; phylum Pseudomonadota; class Gammaproteobacteria; order UBA9214; family UBA9214; genus CAMYJZ01. The sequence continues at coordinate 74,159 of CAMYJI010000004.1, read as the reverse complement.
ACGGTCCGCCCGGCACCCAATTCTACGAGAATAATGCATTTGCACTCGCCACGATGATGACCATTCCGCTTTTGATACTCTGGCGCAGGGAGACAAGGAGCCGATGGGTCAATTACGGGCTGATGGCGGCGATCCCGCTGTGTTTTGCGTCCGCCCTGTCGTCCTGGTCCCGCGGGGGCTTGTTGACCCTTGGGGTATTGCTTGTTGTACTTATATGGGACAGTAAACGCAAATACCTGGTAATACCGTTAATGATCATTGGCATCTATCTCGCCCTGGGCCAACTGCCCGATGAGTGGTTCGGTCGCATGCATACAATCCAGACCTATGAAGAAGACGCCTCTGCGATGGGGCGCATCGAGGTCTGGAAAGATGGCTTTCAGTATGCGCTTGACCACCCGTGGCTTGGTGCCGGATTTGATGGCTGGATTCATGTTACCCAAAGAGACTGGCACAGCTCCTATATTGAGATTATGGCGGAACACGGATTTGTTGCCTTCGCACTGTGGTTCTCGCTTCTTGTCGGCACACTCATCAGCCTCACCCGGCTCAACATTATAACCCGCCGGTTCCCTGAGATGGCCTGGGTGAAAAATTATACGACCATGCTGCGTGCCTCCCTGATTGCCTATGCCGCAGGGACCGTATTTCTTGGTCTGTCCTACTGGGATATCTTCTATCACCTGGTGTTTATCTCGGTCCTGGTCAAGAAATTTGCACAGGATGAAATGGCCGAGCGTGGATTGATCAAGAATATGCAACAAGCACAATATCCGGAAAACGCCATGTCACAGCCTGGAAACAGGCTCTGATCAAAGATTCGCCGGATATGGAGGATCAGCCTGCCTCCGGATAGCCCATCCGCCCGACAAGCCGGCCCATTGACGGCAGGACCTTCTCGAGACGCTCCCTGTTCCTGCCCTGGCGCCATTTATCCTGCCGGATTTCTGAGAAGGCATTATAGGGATTGGCCAGAACGGATTCACAATGCCGCCGCAGGGCAGGAGTGAATGCAATAGCGCAGTTTTCGAAGGCGGTTCTGAAACTGTTCACCGGGTCGGCCAGCAGGTCTTCATACCTGATCTCAATCCACTGCGCGGCGGGTATTGAAGACTTGGCCTCCAGTATGGCCTCGTTTATGGCCTGGTACTGGAATGCACAGACCGCCTCCAGTGTGCTGTCAAGATACGATCGCCAGCCGTCGGGAAGAAAGAAGCACCAGCGGGTGATTGCACCGCCGTCGATGCTGACACTTTCCGGGAGGTCATCGGACCAGGTTGCAAATTCGTCGGGCCGTCGCCAGCCCTCCATCAGGGAATTGAGGTTATCGCCCGGGCTGCGCTTGACATAAATGAAGCAGGCATCGGGAAACAGGGCATGGAGGTAGGGAATGCTCAGGCCATTCTGATTGTTCTTGTCAACAAAGCGCAGCTTGCCGGTGTGAGAGAAGAAATAACGCGCCACGGCCAAACGGTCCGATTCACGGGCATCTTTTGCATGCAGGGCATGACTCGCCCAGTGACGCTCCTCGAGGGAATGCAAGCCCGACCAGAAGTCATGGGTTTCTTTCTGCAGGCTGCCAAGCTCACCCGACTCGGAGAAGGTCTTGTAGACCAGCGTGGTGCCGGCCCGGCTGCAGCCAACAATAAAGACGGGGGCACGTGGCATCGGGCGCATTACATCCCACCACAGACCCCTTGCAAAGATCAGCGCTTTGCGTACAAAGTGGCGCAGGGTCTTTACCACCTTGTTCCAGAATTCATTCATATGAAGTCACTCCAGCATCAATAAAATTTTATCATTTGTGAACACGCCACAGTGTCGGTATATTCTTTAACTATTATACGCGGCAATCAAATACCTGACGAACCACTTGGTAACGATCCTTGTTAGTAGCTGCTCATTTGTTACCAGGGAAGCTTTGATTAATTCGTCATGCCGGCGAAGGCCGGCATCCAAGGCATTGAGAACCCTGGATCCCGGCATGCGCCGGGATGACGACAAAGGAATTAATCAGAGATCCCCTAAATGCGTCTATTCTCACCATAATTTAAAGTGGCTTGTATAATTGATGCAATTCCAGGGTAGCCAGAATGGAAGTTGCACTCTCATGTTATACACGCACGAGTGATTCAAATATCTCTAATGACGAGTATCTATGGATTCCTGGAGCCCCGGAAAACGGCCAGACACGCCGGGACCGAAATACTCGAAGAGATGCGAACAAGGCTCGGACACTCTTCCAGCGAATCTCTGTACACCAGCAGTGGACTACCTGGAAGTAGCCTGGCCTGTAGCGGCCAGACTGGCTCCATTTATTCCGGGGATGACATCCAGGTCGCGATCACCGGCCACCCCCGCTGGTCAGAAAGTGCTTATCAAGCTATAGCCAGCGAAAAGGGACATGCGCGGGCAGCCGCTGAAGCCTACCGCCACTTGGGTGCCGACCTGCTGCAGCACCTGCATGGCAGTTTTGCACTCGCCATCTTTGAACCACGCAGCGGACAGGCGCTGATTGCGGTGGACCGCCTGGGCACACGGCCCCTCGCCTTCTCGGCTGTCGACAACACCCTGGTTATCGCTTCCCGGGCCGATGCGATTCTGGCACATCCCGACGTATCAAAAACGCTTGATTCACAGGGCCTGTTCAACTACCTGTACTTTCACATGGTGCCCAGCCCCGGAACCATCTACCGGGACATGAATAAACTCCTCCCCGGAGAGTGCCTGAGCTACGACAACGGCACGCTAAAGCGTTCATGCTACTGGCGGCCTGACTACCAGGAGCCCGATGCACACGAGGACCAACTGTCCGCTGATCTGCTTGCGTTGCTTGAAAAGTCCGTCGGGCACTGCCTCACGGGCGAAGCGACTGGTGCCTTTCTGAGCGGCGGCCTGGACAGCAGCACGGTCACGGGGATGCTAGCGAAACTTTCCGGGAAGCGGGTTGACGTCTACGGGATCGGCTTCGATGCCAGGGGCTATGACGAGATGGGGTTTGCCCGCGCCTCTGCCCGCCACTTCAACGCCAGGCTGCATGAATATTATGTGACCCCGCAGGATGTTATCGATGCAATACCAAAGATTGCCGCCGCCTATGATGAGCCGTTCGGCAATGCCTCGGCCATACCGGCGTATTACTGTGCCAGGATGGCAAAACAGGATGGCAAGTCATGCCTGCTGGCAGGTGACGGTGGTGATGAAATCTTTGCTGGGAACGAGCGCTACCAAAAGCAGTTACTGCTCGGTGCCTACGAATACATACCGGCGCTGCTGCGACAGCGCATGATCGAACCGCTGTTTCTCGGCATCCCGCTCATGAAACGCCTGCCGCTGCTGAGTAAGGTCTGCAGCTATATCGAACAGGCACGACTGGAAATGCCGGCGCGTATGGAGACCTATAATTTCCTGCACCGGTCCCCGCTCGGGGAAATATTCGAGCCGGCCTTTCTTGCGCAAGTGGACACCAAAGCACCTCTAATCAACATTAAAGCGGCCTATGACCGCCCCGAAACAGAGTCCATGCTGAAGCGGATGCTCCACATGGATCTCAAGATAACGCTTGCCGACAATGACCTGCGCAAGGTCAACCGCATGTGCGAGATCGCCGGTATCGAGGTGCGTTATCCGATGCTGGACGAGGAACTGGTGGCATTTTCGACCCGGGTACCCTCGAACATGCTTATCCGCCGCCTGGAATTGCGCTCGTTCTACCGCCGCGCTGTAAAGGATTTTCTGGCGCCGGAAACCCTGGATAAAAACAAGCAGGGATTCGGACTGCCGTTTGGTGTCTGGATGACAGAACATGCGGGGCTGAGAGAACTGGCCTATGACAGCCTGGGCGCTTTCAAGCAGCGCGGCTATCTCCGTCACGACTATATTGATTATCTATTGAAAGAGCATCGCACCGGACATGCTGGCTACTACGGCGTGATGATCTGGGTCATCATGATGCTGGAGCAGTGGCTCGTGGCGCACGAACAATAACCGGTCAATACAAAAGAGAATTCTTTCTCTTTTGTGCCTGTTTTGTGGGTGCCCACGAGGGACAGGGAGTTAACGGGATAGCAGGGAATAGCACTTGCATAAGCTGAAAGATGCCAGTCAGTCACTCTATCCGTCATTCCGGCGCAGGCCGGAATCCAGGAAAATAAAGCTATTTGGTAGATCTGGATCCCGGCCTGCGCCGGGATGACGGTGGCAATGGGCTTAAGTAAGTACCATTAGGGACAGAGGGACTTATCCCTGGAACCATCTAATCCGGGGTCCTAACTTTAGATCCAGCAACAAGCCATCATGCAGTAACTTTTTGACTCTCCTTTCATGACGAAGACCGCGCTGTTTGACCTGATAGAGACGCCCCCTTCCCTGCTGGGGTGCCCCCGGTTGCTCGCCCCGCGCCAGCTTTTGCATCAACTCGGCGTACACCTTCGCACTTTCCTTCACGCTTCGCCAGAACAGGGGCAACTCGGTATCCGTCGGGAATATCGCGGGGCATACATGCGCAATCAGCCGGCCGGTATCGATCCCTGTGTCGATGTAATGCAGCGTGCAGCCGATCTTCTCCGGTTCGCCGTTGTAGAGGGCCCAGAAGGTGCAGTCGGCGCCGCGGTACTCCGGCGAGAGCCCGCCGTGCAGGTTAACCATGCCGAGGGGGGCTTTGGTCAACAGCTCACCCCGTATCAACGAGGTGCCGAATACCGCGATCAGGTCCGGCCTGAGTTTATCGGCCAGCCGCAGCACATCCGGGTGGTTGATGTGCGGCACCTCCCTGACCAGCTCGGGATGCTTCAGCCCTGGCATCGCCGTTCCGAAAAAAAACTGTGCCTCGGGATTACCGTAATAACGCCGGCGGTCCCGCAGCCAGCGCCAAACCTTGCGGAAAAAAGTGTCCGGCCGCAGCGTCCTGAGCACCTTGCGCAGGCTCCACTCGCCACCGCTTTCCTGCACAATGGCCAGCACCTCGGCCGCCTCGCAGAGGGCATTGGCCACATACAGGTGGCGCGGCGAGCGCCCGCACAGGATCATGATCCGGAGCCTATCCAAGTCCCTGCGCCCTCTCAATCTGCAGCACCGGCGGCACCACGGTGTCTTTCATGTCCATCATCAGGGCATCGGCAAAGAACTTGGCCGCCCAGTTGGGGTACTCGAAGCGGGAATAGTCACCCCAGATAGGCAGAGAGCCGGCGATAGCGCCGCGCACCACGGTGTCCCCGGCGTCCAGCTTTTGCGTGGTCTTGAGATAGGCCAGACCTGTCCGTGCATGCTCGCGGAATTCCTCATCGCCAGTAATCTGCGCGAGCCGGGTCCAGTTGAGGCTCATCTGGGCCAGGCCCGTGAGACAACAGTAGCCCGCGGCAGCGACCCAGTCATCCTGAAACGCCCCCGCCAGCCAGCCGTCCTGGCGCTGGGCCTTCGCCATGCCCTGCCCGGCCACCACAGCAGCCTGCAAGTAACGCTGCTCATCAAGCAGCACCCCGGATTCAAGAAGCCCGCGGATGGCATAGGCGATGGTATGGGTGAACGGTGCCCGGTCCGCTACAAAGGCGTTGTTGGCAAACCAGCCAGAGGGCGTTTGCCGGCTCAAGGCCCAGTCCAGGTTACGGCGTGCGGCGGCAATCAGATCCGTCTCCGCGGCCAGCAGGCCCGTGGCCAGCAGCGCCCAGGTGGCGCGGGTGTTGTACACATGGGGGACATTATTATGTTCGTATTTACGCCAGCAGCCATCGTCGTCCTGTTGCCGTACCAGCCAGTGCCCGGCACGGACAGCGGCCCCCAGGCAATCGGCGCGGTCCAACTGGCTGTAACCGGCGATCAGGCCGTGCATGATCTGGCCCGTGTTGAAGATCACCGGCTGGCTGCCGGCCTCCCCGAAGTGCCCGGGGAAGGCGCCATCGGGCAGCTGGATGGAAAGCTCCCAGTCGATCATGCGGCCGGCGCGTTTGACCAACTCCGGCCGGTTGAGGATGTCCGCCGCATGGAGGAAGGTCTCGATGATGTAGCCGGTGGTCTCGGGGTAACCGGGCAACCAGCCGTCCTCGAAACTCCAGCCGGCGGATACGCTACCGGCATCTGCTTCAGCGTCCCGGACATCCTGGGCCCGGCACAGCCAGTCGATGGCGCCCTGCAGGTGATCTAGATGAGGCCGCTGCTCGCCGGACGCGGGTTTCAGCAGGTCAGCAATAATGAGCCGGGCATGGCGCAGGCGCCAGGGGCGGTAGCGGAACGGCAGGGAGGCAAGCTTCAGGATATCCATGTTCTTTAAAGATCCCTGTCCGATTGCTTCATGTCCAGCCCCGTGTTTATTTTTTTAGCTCTTCAGCTGATTGAGTGAATAATTCAACCATTTTAGACAAGATGCCTTCCTTCTGTCAGCAAAACTGTAGGGTCGAATTCATTCGACCAGCGACATACCCTCTCCTAGCAAACTGTAGGGTCGAATTCATTCGACCAGCGGCGTTTCATCGCGATCCGTCATCCAGATGCAATCCCAATGGGGGTAATCGCCAATATCCCGGACCAGGCCCGCTCGCAACGGGTTGGCAACGATATATCGGGCAATCTGGCGAATATCCTCATCCTTCCTGGCAGCACGGTCATAATACGCTCGTTGCCAGAGGCTCCCGTACTGACACAGGTAGCGGTTGATAGAGAGTGCTGAACGGGCTTTGAGAGTCTTCACAACCGTGGAGAGGGGCCGGTGTTCATTGAGTTGAATCAACCAGTGTAGATGATCAGGCATGACAACCCAAGCAAGGGATATAACATCACCCTGTTCGTGCAGGCGCCGGAGTTCGCGAACCAGCAGGCGTGCTGTGGTGATATCCGTGAACAAAGGCTGGCGATCACGGGTAACCGTGGTGATGCAGTAGACCTGATGCTGCAGGGAATGACGCCCCCGGCGTAATGTGTCGTAGGACATGGTGACCTCCTTGTCTCCAATGGTAATGGTGGCTGTTGGCCGAATGAATTCGGCCCTACAACGGTGATCTGCTCGCTCTTCGCAGGATAGTTGTTGGCCGAATGAATTCGGCCCTACAATGGTTATCTGCTCGCTCTTCATAGGACAGCTGTAGGGTCGAATTCATTCGACCAGCGGCATTCCATCCCCTGGTAAACTGTATGGTCGAATTCATTCGACCAGCGGCATACCCTCTCCTAGCAAACTGTAGGGTCGAATTCATTCGACCAGTAACATTCATCCTGTCAGCACAGCTGTTGGCCGAATGAATTCGGCCCTACAACGGTGATCTTACTGCTGTTGGCCGAATGAATTCGGCCCTACAAATGAATTCGGCCCTACTGATGGGTCGGCTCTTGGCCGGCCTGCTTCAGACCATCCGATAATGGGACATGGCTGACCACGTAACGGTGCTTGCCGGATGGCTCGGGGGGGATGGCCTCGACCAGACGAATGGTGATGCGGACATCCGTGCCGAGGCGCTGCTGCAACCCGGATTCGATGGCCGCGCGGCCGCCCTCTTCCCAGCGGGCATTGGGCACCACCTGGACCTCGATGTCCTGCAGGCTGTGCTGCACGATCTTGAACTCCCCCACGCCGGGTATCGCACGCAGGACATAGATCACCGCCAGGGCATGCATGATAGTGCCATCGGTCGTTACGACGAAGTCGGTGCTCCGGCCCACTACCTCGTCAATCACATGCAGCCCTCGCCCAGCCTGGCAGGGCGTCTCAGACAGCCTCACGACGTCACCGGTACGGTAGCGGATAAAGGGCTGGGCGAAGGACTCCAGTGCGGTCATCACCGCCTCGCCGGTCGCTCCGGGCGCCACGGGCTGTCCCTGCTCATCCAGCACTTCCAGGATGATGCTCTCGCTCATCAGCAGCAGCTGGCCTTCCGGAGTTTCGTGGGCCGTGAAGCCGATATCGCGGCTGCCGAATTCATTGGCCACCGGCACGCCGAAGGCCTCGCCGATCAGTTGCCGCTGATGGTCGAACAGGGGCTCACCCGTGGTGCAGACCACCTTCAAGCGGGGCAGGTGCAGTTGCATGCCCCGGTCGAGGACATGGGCGGCCAGCAGCGCCACTGAGCTGGCATAGCCGTAGAGACAGTGCGGCTGGAAGGACTGGATGGCCCGGGCATATTCGTCCATATGTGCGGGTGACATCTCGAAGGCGTTCAGTACCAGCTGGTTCAGCAGGCGGTCACGCAGCGCCTTGATGCGGTCGGTCTTGTCGAGCTCCACCGGGGCGCCCCACAGGTAGACCTCCGGGTCGCCCGGCTCCACCCCCCACCAGCGCCGGGCCCGCATGCGGCCCGCGGCATCCGAGGCCTGGCGCCGGCGGCCGTAGTAAAAGATCAGCGGCTGGCCGCTGGAGCCGCCGGTGTTGTATTGAAAGGTGCCTCCAGGCACCCCGTGCCAGACCATCTGCTCGCCATGGGTAACGGCAGCCTGCTTGTCCATGGTGGGCAGGCGCTGCAGGTCCGCGAGCGATACAGGTCTCTCGGTGTCAATACCGGTTGCCATCAGCCGTTCCCGGTGCCAGGGGCAATGTTGCCAGGCCGCATCAAGCAACCCGGCCAGCTTCAGCTCTTGCAGCTGTTCCATCCCTTCCCGCGACAGCCACTGGCTCTGTTCCAGCTCTGCCAGGTAGGCAAAGGTCGGCCGTTTCAGGAGGCGCTCGTGCAGCGGATAGACCAGGCGCCGGGCAAGGACTGGCTGGATCATTTCAGCCCGTCCACCGGATAGGCAAAGGCCGGCCGCTTCGAGAGGCGCTCGTGCAGCGGGTAGACCAGGCGCCGGGCAAGGACGGGAGGCATCATGTCAGTCCGGTCACCTGCCCAGCGGACAATGGGAAGCGTTCCTTGAGGTTGTCAATTTGCATCCTGCTGCTCGGGGTTGCCATTCACTGTGCTCGCCAACACAGCGTCATAAACAGCCAGCAGCTGCCCCCGCACCCTGGGCCATGTGTAGGCATCAATCTCGTCCTGTCCGGCCTTTACCAACCGCTCGCCCAGAGCCGGATCCCTGAGGAGTGATATCACTGCCTGTGCCATGGCCAGATCGTCACCGGGCGAGACCAGCAGGGCCGTCTTATTATGGGTTACCAGATAGGGCACGCCGCCAACGTCTGTACTCACCACCGGGACACCACAGGCCAGTGCCTCGAGGATGGATATAGGCATATTATCAGCCAGGCTCGGGTTGATCATGGCATCAGCGGACCGGTAGAGCTCGGCCACCCTGTCATTATCAAGACGACCGGTAAATGTCACCGCACTACCGATCCCGAGTTCTTCGGCCTGTGTCACCAGGTTTTCCCTTTCGGGACCGGATCCGCACACCGTCATTCGTGCCTCGGGAAAGACCTCCTGTACACGCCGGAATGCGCGCAGTGCGGTGCCGATATCATAGATGGGCTCCAGGTTGCGGGTAACCAGCAAATGCGGACAGTCCTGTTGATGTTGTGCGCGTGTGCCAGCGGAGTCGAAGCGCTGTAGATCGATGATATTCTTCACCGTATGGACGTCGATGCCGCGCCTGCGGAAGACTTCGGCAAGGAAGCCGGAGGGCACAACGACTGCGGCAACCCGCTTGAGACTCGGCCGCACCCAGCGGAAGGATTTCCGGAAAAATGCCTCGGCTTCCCCGCCCCGGTAATTCAGGACGACAGGGACACCACGCAACCAGCCAATCCAGATGGCGGGGGCTGCAAACAGGTGCCAGGACCAGCCCGAGTTGGCCATTACGTGGAACAGGTCAACCCGCCCGGCAGTTTTCCAGAGTTCTCTGAGGTAGGGGAACAGGCGAAACAGCGCCCTGATCCCGCGCAGGTGTGTTATCCAGGAGGGCCGGTAGGGTCGGTTCGTCTGCAACAGTTCGACATGCAGCCCCTCCTCGCTCAGGAGTCTGGCCAGTTGCCGGGTCTGGTTCGCCATTCCTCCGGGAGGCGGCGGCAGGGGACCGATCAGACCGATGCGCAGCGCTGGCATGTCAGCTATCCTTGCCGAGCGCGGCGGCGTAGACCGCCCGGTAGCCGGACACGCTGGCCGCCCAGGTGCGCTCCGCCTCCACGAACCGGCGGCCGGCCTCGCGCCGTGCCTGCCAGCCGGCCCGGTCACCCAGCATGGCCAGCACTGCCCGTTGCAGGTCTTCCGTGCTGCCGGCACGGAACAACTGCCCGGTGTCGCCGTCCCGGATCAGTTCGCGGTGCCCACCCACATTCGAGGCCAGCACCAGCCGCCCCTGAGCCATGGCCTCCAACGGTTTCAGGGGCGTCACCAGGTCCGTGAGCCGCATCGACAGCCTGGGGTAGACCAGGACATCAACCAGGTTGTAGTAGTCCTGCACCTCGTCATGGGGGACGCGACCGGTGAAAATGACGTAGCCCTCAAGGCCGGATGCAGCGGTTATCTGCTTCAGGCGCTGTTCTTCCGGCCCGCCGCCGACCAGCAGCAGGCGCGTTTCCGGCGCCGCCTCCAGGATCCCCGGCATGGCCTGCAGCAGCAGCGCCAGGCCTTCATAGGCATAGAAGGAACCGATAAAACCCAGCACCGTTTTGCCCTCAAGGCCGAGCTGTTGCTGCCGGGCCGGGTCCGGCTGCCCGCCCACCGGGAAGCGTTCGATATCGACGGCATTGGGGATGACAGTGACCCTGCGCCCGGGGATGCCGCGCGCCACGATGTCGCCGCGCAGGCCTTCACAGATGGTGGTCACCGCGCTGGCACGCCTCAGGACGTAGGTCTCCAGGGCACGGGTCAACCGATAGCGCAGCCCGCCCTCCCGGCTGGTCCCGTGGTCAGCCGCGGCGTCCTCCCAGAAGGCCCGGACCTCGTACACGAGCGGTATTCCGGACCGCCTGGCGGCGCGCAGGGCAGCCAGGCCGTTCAGGGCCGGCGAATGGGCATGCAGCAGGTCGGGCTTCACCTCGGGGATCACCTCGGCCAGTCGCCTTTCAAGCCCGGCGACCACCGCCAGCTGGTTGATGACAGGCAAGCGGGCCATGCGCCCCGAGGATGGCCGGGTCCGGTAAAACGCCAGATCCCCCACCTGTTCGACCGCTGCCCCGGTCCTGCCCTGCTTGGCGCCGGTCAGCTGGAACGTCTCCCATCCCAGCGCGCGTTGCTGCTCGAGGATCGCGCGGGTACGGAAGGTATAGCCGCTGTGCAGGGGGATGGAATGATCAAGAATGTGCAGCACGCGCATCGTCGCCAACCTCACTGACCCTGCTGCTTGCGCAGGAAGGCCTCGAACATCATCAGGGTCCAGAGGGGGTCGCTGAAATTCCTGCGCCCGGACTGGTGCTGGTCGACAATCTGCTGCAGGAAACCAGCGTCGAAGATGCCGCTGTCCTGCATATTGGGGCCTAGCAGCGCCGTTCTGACCCGCTCCCTGAGCGGGCCGCGAAACCAGCTGGCCAGCGGCACGGCAAAGCCCATCTTGGGCCGGTACAGGATCTCTTTCGGCAGGCGCGACTCCAGGGATTTCTTGAACAGGTACTTGCCCTCCCGGCCGCGCAGCTTGAACTCCGGCGGCAGGCCGGCCATCCACTCGACCAGCTGGTGATCCAGGATGGGCACCCGGACCTCGAGCCCGTGGGCCATGCTGGCGCGGTCCACCTTGGTCAATATGTCGCCCACCAGGTAGGTCTTCAGGTCGAGGTATTGCACCCGGGACAGCGGATGTTCGGGGGCGCGTGCGGCATGTTCGCGAAACACATCGACCGCCCGGTGGCCCTGTAGATCCCGCCGGAAGTCACCGCTGAAAAGCTGTTCACGTATGGTATCGCCCAGTATCGAGACACTGTGGAAATACCCCTCGATATCATCCCGGGCCAGGGCCTCGAAGGTCGACTTGGCCCGAAACACCCTGGGCGCCCAGTCCGCCTTCGGATACAGCCGCCCCAGGGTACCGAACAGCGGCCGTCGCAGCGACAGCGGCAGGAGGGAGCGCATGCGCTGTTCATACAGGTGCCAGCGGTAGCGCCGGTAGCCGGCAAGATTTTCGTCGCCACCGTCACCGGACAGCGCCACGGTCACCCGCTTGCGGGCGAGTTCGCAGACCCGGTAGGTCGGCATGGCCGAGCTGTCGGCGTAGGGCTCGTCATAGATATCGACGAGCTTGTCGATCAGGTCAAAATCATCCGGATTGACCTCCTCGACCCGGTGATTGGTGCGGTACCGGTCCGCCACCCTCGCCGCGAAGTCGCTCTCGTTGTAGGCCGGGTCGCCGAAGGAGATGGAGCAGGTGTTGACCGGTTCGCTGTTCAGACCGGCCATCATGGCCACCACGGCGCTGGAATCCACCCCGCCGGAGAGGAAGGCCCCCAGCGGCACATCGGCGATCAGGCGGATCCGTACCGCCTCCTGCAGCCGCTCGATCAGTTGTTCACCGGCCTCCCGTTCATCGGTGATGCCATTGGGAGAAAAATCCACGTCCCAGTACTGCTGCGGCCTGAGTCCGGCATTACCCCGCCGTATGGTGAGGGTATGGCCGGGTGACAGCTTGAAGACCCCGGTGAAGATGGTCCGTGGCTCCGGGACATAGCCGAGGGCGAAATAGTCTTCCACCGAGCGTGGATCAACCTGCCTGGGCAAGTCATTACACACCAGCAAGGACTTGAGCTCCGATCCGAACAGCAGGCGCCCGTCAGGCAGCAGGGCGTAATGCAGCGGTTTGATACCGAGGCGGTCACGCGCCAGGAACAGGGTCTGCCGGTTGCGGTCCCAGAGGGCGAAGGCAAACATGCCGCGGAAGCGCTCCACGCAGGCCTCGCCCCACTCCTCCCAGGCGTGGACGATGACCTCGGTGTCGCAATGGGTCCTGAATTGATGCCCGGCTGCAAGGAGTTCCCTGGTCAGCTCGGGAAAGTTGTAGATCTCGCCGTTGTAGACCACCGCCACCGAACCGTCCTCGTTGAACAGCGGCTGGTGGCCGTTGGAAAGGTCGATAATGGACAGGCGGCGGTGGGCCAGGCCGACCCCGGGCTCCACGTGCGTTCCGCCATCATCGGGGCCGCGGTGGAACTGCGCCTGGTTCATGCGCTCCAGCAATCCTTCGTTGATGAGACGCTGTTCGCGGGTATCGAATATTCCAGCTATGCCACACATGAGTTCTTATTATTATTTGATCTGGCAGAGGCCTACCGGCCTAAAAGCGGACTCGCCGGGCCGGGTCATATCTATGATTCTGTTCTGTAGGACAACTGTCCATAGTGCGCGAAACATAGACTGTATTCAACGTTATGTGTGATATTCGAATCAGGATCAATACTGCGAAGTACTCACCAGGCTTGATCTCTTGTCCGCCTGCATCAGGCCGTCATAAAGGGCCTGATAGTTCCGAACCATGGTTTCAATGCTGAAATCGCCCTCGCAGCGCCTGCGCGCCCGTTCACCGTGCTCGCGACGCAAACCGGGGCTGGAGGTGTAACGTTGTATGGCTCGTGACAGCGCAACAGGGTCTGCACGCGGCACCAGGTAACCGGTCTTGTCCTGGTCGACAAGTTCACTATTGCCTCCAACATCCGTCGCAACCACAGGGAGGCCGCTGGCCATGGCCTCGAGGATGGTGTTCGAGATCCCTTCAGCGAGCGAGGGCAACACAAAGACATCCATCGACCGAAGCAGCTCCGGCACATCCTCGCGCTCGCCGGGAAGCCAGGCAATGTCATCCAGCCCCGCCTCTTCAAGTAGTGACATGGCCGGCAAACGCAGCGCACCATCACCAATTATAATCAGGCGCAGATTCTCCTTGTTCTCTGGTTGCTGCTTAACCAGGTGGATAAAGGCATGAACCAGGTTGGTCTGGTCCTTCACAGCCTCCATACGGCCTACCGTACCTATGATGATCTTATTATCACCGGAAAAGTTCTCGGGCAGGACTTCCCTGGCGAACTCAGCTCCCGGCCTGAACCGGTCTGTATCCACGCCATTCAGAATGTGGGTCAGTTTTTCTCTGGGTACACCGATCCGGTTAGCGAGATAGCGGGTCAAGTCCATTGAGAGCGCAATATATTGATGAATCAGCGGCCTGTATATTCTGCGCAGCAACTGGTATTTCTTGCTGGTGCCGTCGATATCAGTGATGTCTCGTCCATGCTCACCATGGACACGATGCGGTACGCCGGCCAGTAGCGCCGGCAGCTGGGTCTCCAGGGTCGAAAGATTGCGTGTATGCACGATGTCCGGCCTGAGGCGACGAAACAAACGCCAGATATTAGTGTAAAGTCGCCAATCCTTGCCGGGTCGCTTGTTTAAAATATAGACATCAACATCGGGGTTCCGGATTCTGTTCCTGAAGTCCGTATAGTCCGTCAGACATATAATTGCGTGCCGGTAGGAACCACGTGGTATCCGGTTGACGAGATTAACGAGCCCGTTCTCAAGCCCTCCGACTGCAAGATGGAAGATGACATGCACAATCAACGGCACTTCCCGTGTTGTCCGTGGCTTTCTGTCTCCCCTTACGAACTGACTCAACCTGCTTTTATTTACGGGAGGAATATCCCCGGACCCGGTCCATGTATAGTCCTGCCTGTACCAGTCCGTCACGCCGGACAGTGCAACCTTGAAATAGTCGGGATATATCGCGTCATTAATACTGAGATACCCGGCATCCTTACGGCCCAGCGTCATCAGGTCTGCGGTGTGTGAATTATTCGTAAACCGCGTAGTCACGGCATATTCAACGCCGCACTCCCTGGCGGCCTCAATCACGTTATTTGTGTAAGCCCCAGAGGGATATGCCAAACCCGGGCACGGGTACCCCGTCTCCTGCTCGATCTTTGCTTTCGCATCTGCGATCTCGGTAACGATCGCTGATGGTTCCAGTTGATTCAACAAGTGGTGATGTACTGTATGATTGCCGATCTCAATCAATCCGGACATCTCTCTGACATTGTCCCATGACAGCATCAATTGCGGGCGCGCCCCTATGTCAGGTATTTCATTTCTAATACGCGCTACTAACTCGTTACGTTCTTCTACAGGAATTCTGTATAAGGTCTCACGGATTGATGATTCAATTCGTTCGGATCTGCCCCCTTCCAGCCCGGCAATCAGGCGTATTGCACCAGACAATTCATCTGACAGGCCCTCACCTATCTCGTTAAATATTACCTTATGATTCTGTAGGCAATAGTCGACTTCATCCCACCACAGATAGTTTTCCCGGTCTCCTATCACCCCTGTAGTTGTGAAAATTGTCGCTGGAATCTGATATTCCTTTAGCAGTGGAAATGCCCTCTGATAGACATCGTAATAACCGTCATCAAACGTTATCACCACTGTACCAGGTTCGAAACCTGCACCATCCTGCATCTGTTGTATAGCGCTGGAGAGGGATATTGGATGCCCATAACGCCGCACCATATCGATCAATGACCTGAATTGCGCCTCAGTTGTCATCATCGGTTTATTCAGGCTTCTGGCCTTTTCCTCGACCGTCACAACCCGATGCAGTGAAAGTATTGCAAGGTTATGGTTACTGACGCGCCTCAGAACAGGCAGCATTCCAGTCCTTTCCAGGACATTTGCAGACAGTTTTTTGAGGGTGCTTTTCACTATTATTCCCTGTTCCCGACAACCTGCCGCTTGGAGAGGATTTTTTTCACTTTTTGCCTGGCAAGAAAGATTCTTCTCAAGGCATGGCCGCTGATACCTTTATTGAAATAAAGAATAGCATAGGCCTGCCTGGCGCCTTCACAAAACCTGTATTTGTATTCCTCCTCCCCCCGCAGGAAATCAAAACTCCTGTATCCTGCCTCGATGGCATGGTGTATGGCCTGCTGAATGTTGTATATGCCGATACTGTAGTTCGCGAATGCCGGGGCCCAGCCATTCTGGTAGAAGAAGGCATTTCCCTTGTAGCCGAGGATGTACAGGATGGAGGCCGGCTTGTCATCGACACTCACGCAGCTAAAGAATCCCTCCCCAGCTCCCAGGCGCTGCAGCAAACGCTCGTTGAACGACTTCCGGAATGCGGTATCAAAGGTACTGGTCTTGCCCCTCAGCGAGTCCCAGCGGTCCTTGTGCAGGCTGAACAATACATCCAGCATCTGCGGACTCTGTGCCAGGTCTGAATGTTCGGTATGGATCGAATCATGATCCCTCTCGATCCTCCTTTGCTTCCTCCCGAGATCGTAACGTGTGCCGGCACCAAGCCTGGAGATGTATTCTTCAAACGACGTATCGAGCCGGGTCCTGGGGCATTCGAAACTCGGTTGGACCATGACATCTTTGGTCTGAGGACTTCCGGATGAGAGATAATGATAAAGGTTTGAATCGGCACATACACCGTTCAGTTCGAGCAAGTCATAGGCTACCGCGCCTTGCTCGCGCATCTTCTGTAACACACCATGACAGCAGATTTCCTCGTAGCCGGGTTTTGTGAAAACATCCATGTAGTCGCTGGCCACGCGGTCGCCGAGGAAGGCCACCTTCCTGACCGGCAGCCTCATGAATGTTGAGGAATACAAATACAGGGGCGCGATACCGACGAGTTCGGTCCCGTCATGGCAAAGCCATACCAGGAGCATGGCGTCCCTTTTTTCGATGGTCTCCCAGAAAGTGTAAATCCACTCCCACTTCAGAAAAAACGACTCGGATGTGGACGCCTCCAGCAGCGTATTCCAGGGTCCCCTGTACTGGCTGAAATCCTCCTCACTTAACAGCCTCAGCGTGATCCCCGGGGCCTCAACCCCGACCGATCCGGATTTCATTTGGGCACTCATATCGGCCGGCTTCAACAAGCTTATGTCAGCTCCAGCAGCGGAGCACTATCCGCCGGGCAGGCGGGTGCCTGCCTTGTCCATTACTTCCATCAGAAAGGCCTGCTCACTATCTGAAAGGGCCGGCGTTTCCTTGTCAAAGATAACCATGACAATGGCGCCATTGTTGCGTCGCTTTAGCAGTGCATCGGAAAGCGATGCCAGCTTCACCATCCTGGGATCGATGATATTTCTGCCGTTGATATGGTAGGAGAAGAATACGGTGGCGCTCTTGCCGCCAGCCCGCAGGCTGTTCCTCTTCATGGAGCGTGTAGCCGGGGACGATGGCAACTCAACGGTCTGCGCACCGTCATGAAGCCAGTTGTAGCGGTAGTCGATCACCTCCTCCTGCTGGTTCTGGGAATGAAAATAACCGATATAGACCTTTGCGGTCTCCCCGGATTCATTCGTAAAGCCGGCAATGAGTTCATTATGCGCCAGACCCGTGTAGAACGGTTTTCCGAGCCCCTTTATGTGCCTACCCTGGAAGCCGGCAATTGCCATGGGAAACTCGGAGAGCCCGCGCTGCAAATAGACGGCCTCTGCCTTCCATGTATTCAGGTAAATGGCGGTGACCGACACGACCAGGATGGCAATTACCGATGCACCTACACGACTCCTGTCAACAGGCTGTCCCGGAGCAGTACCGGACACGACCCCATGGCCACTTCTGGCTTCTGCACTTGTCTTGCCCGCCATGGCCATTGCCACGGCCAGGGTGATGAACACGCCGATCAGGAAAATGAAGGGCAGTTCATAGATGCCATAGGGCCCATGGACAACCTCCTTGGCCGACCCGTAGTGCCAGATCGAAATGAGAACGACCCGGATCCAGTTCATGACAATACCAAGCACTACGGATAGTAAAATGATGAATAGCCGTTTCCACCACTGGTTGAGGATGGTGAAGGCGATCGGTATCCCCAGGGCAATCGATGAGATCATCTGATTCAGTCCGCTGCAGGAATCCGCGATCTCCAGGGTAATATGCGGAAGCTGCAGGAATGTCCCTTCTCTATAAACAGCGTAGCCAGCCATTTGAAGGGCATCCGCCGAGACGGTTGCAGAGATCAGTTTCAGCGGGTAGCGGAGATATTCCAGCAGGTCGGAGGCCAGGGATGTCATCAGCACCAGGTAGACCAGCGGCCAAAACAGGTTCCTGACATATTTGGCGCCGAACAGCAGGAAAACGAGACCAAAGATATTGATGATGATCGATATTTCACGCAGGCTGTGGGTACTGCTGAGCTGACCGACGATCAGCAAGGCACAACCGCCTGTCAGCAATGTGACACCCGGAAGAATGCACGGCTTTATGCGCAATCCGGCATATAAATCATTTCGGTCCCAAAGCATGTAGACAAAGGCAATCGGGACGACAAACTGCCAGTTATAGCCCTCGATCCAGTACCACCAGAGTTCCTTGAAGGTATCCAGGTAGGCATATGAGAACAGTCCGGCAATACACAGCATGAGGATACCAGGCAAACTCCAGAGGAAATTCGCCCGTCTTGTCAGTTCCTGTATGTGTGCTAATCCCGTCATTACAGTCCTTTCACTGTTGCCCCATAAACACTGTAGGGCTGAATTCATTCGACCGGTCGAGATTGGCCGAATAAATTCGGCCCTACAAGTGTAACCTTTTGCCCGTCGGGCCCTCAAAATCTCAATATGTTAGTTAAGATTGGCCGAATAAATTCGGCCCTACAGGTGTAACCTTTTGCCCGGTGGGTCCTCAAAATCTCAATATGTTAGTTAAGATTGGCCGAATAAATTCGGCCCTACATTGCGAGCACCTCACCCCGCTGCACCATCACGCATCGAGGAAAAACTGTAGGGTCGAATTCATTCGACCGGTTCAGATTGGCCGAATAAATTCAGCCCTACAGGTGTAAGCTGTTGCCCGGTGGGCCCTCAAATTCTCAATATGTTAGTTAAGATTGGCCGAATAAATTCGGCCCTACATTGCGAGCACCTCTCCCCAACCCTCTACCCCTCGAGGGGGTACTAAAAAGAGTCCCGGAGGGAAAGGGAGTTAATGGGGCATCAGTGTTGTCCTGTTTGTAATTAATGCAACGACTATTCATGTTCAGGCTATATGCCTTCGCTCATGTTGCCGGATACCAAAATGGTCATCCAGTTTCTCAAGGTTGTGATCCCAGTCATATCTCCGGCAAACCCAGCGCCGTGAACCCATAAAGCTGTCAGGGCCCGAGGACCTGAGGAATCGAAGGGTTTTTTCAGCAAATTCAGCACTGCTGTCGGCTATCTCCAGGCCGTCGTTCCCGGCAACTTCAATCCCTTCAACAGCCACAGAGGTTGCTACCATTGGCCTGGCCATTGCCATTGCCTCCAGCACCTTGTTCTGCACTCCACGTGCGATGCGCAGTGGTGCGACAGCCGCCCGCGCATGGGCCAGATAGGGCCGGATATCCTTTACGGCACCAGTGACCATTACCCCGGGGAGCGATGCAAGCGCCTGTACTTCCCTGGTTGGCTGCGCCCCAACAATGGCGAACCGGGCAGTGTTAACCGCATCCCGGATCTGCGGAAATACCTCCTGCGCAAACCATTTGACCGCATCGATGTTTGCCCAGTAGTCCATAGCGCCAGTGAACACCAGCACCTCGCCACACCCGTCATAGGGGTCCGGATAGCCGAGGTCCGGCGTGAAGTAATCATGGTCAACGCCATTTTCCAAATAGCCCGTGCCGCTGGGGGCCTCCGGGGCAAGCCGCTTGAACAAGGCGGCTTCTTCCGCGGAAACAAAAATACTGGCATCGAACGCACACGCCACCGCCCGCTCATACTCGAGCAGGGTCCGCCCTTCCCTTCGATAGAGCCAGTTCAGTGGCCAGGTCTTGCGCTCGGCGTACTGGCGCCACTTGTCCGAATCGACATCGACAAAATCCACGATGCGTCGCACGTCCGGTGTGGTGTCTGTCATCACGTATTGGGCCATGGGCGAGGAAAACACGAACACCCGGCGCAGGGCCGCCCGCTGCAGGCGCGCATCCACCCAGTCCTGCATCCGCCGGTCGTGGAAATAGGACAGACTCAGCGCCTGTTCCTGAACCAGTCCGGACAGGCTCCGCAGCCGGGCCCGTCGAGGTGATAATGGCAACAGGCAGGTGGACGCACATTGCGCCTCGAGCTTGTCCCGATAGCGCCAGTCATCCGGGTCGTCCACAAAGGCACCCAGGTGTACCCGGTAGGATTGGGCCAGGTGCCTGAGGATATGCCAGGAGCGGATCTTGTCCCCCTTGTTGGGGGGATAGGGAATGCGATGGGCGAGAAACAGCAGCTCTTCCATGAGATCAGCCCAGGTTGCGCGCCAGCAGCGGACCGACCAGCCGGGTGACCGGCAGGGGCAGCCGTTTCCAGGTGTTGATGAAAAGACGGTACTTCGGGTTCATCGGGCTGACGTCCGGCATTTGCGTGGCCCTGACCAGGTGGTATTCATAGTGGAGCGGGCTCGGCTCGAACCCCCAGTTCTTTTTGAAGCTCCAGGAACCGGACCCCACCTTGCTGCGCCCGTAGTCGAACACCCGCACACCGCGTTCGCAGCTGTGGCGCATCAGCTCCCAATACATGAAGTCGTTGCCCTTGAGCCGGCGCGCCCGCGCCGTCCCGCCACCGTAGTATGGCAGGACCTCGTCGCGGAAATAGAAACTCAACACGCTGGCGACCAGTTCGCCGCGGTGGGTTACCGTGAGGATCGAACTCTGCTCCCGGAAGACCTCGCGCAGGATCTCGAAATAGCGGCGCGAAAACACCGGCGTGCCGAGACTGCGCACGCTCTCCGAGTAGGCCCGGTAGAAGCGCTCGACCGTGGGATCGAATCCGCTCTCCAGACCCGCCTTGATGCCCTTGCGCACCATGGCGCGCTGCTTGCGGGGGATGGCCAGCAGGTTCTGTTCCGGATCGGGGTCGATGGTCTTGCGGAAGGTGACATAGAGCTGCTTGGTGGGCCAGTCCGGGTGGCGGGCCGCGCGGTTGCGCAGCTCCAGGTAGTCGACCCCGAGTTCCTCCGCCAGCTCGCAGGCGGCCGACTCCAGCTGCTGACGGGCATGTTCATCCTCCGTGGCGACACCGCCATAGACACCGAAGGGACTGGAGATCAGTGCGTTGCCAAACAGGCGGCTGCGGATATGGCCCAGCGGCAGGACCCCGGTGATCCGACCCCCGCACTCGGCATACAGGTAACGGGTACGGTGACCGAAGGCGCGCTCGATGACCTCCTGCCAGCCGGCGCGATGGAAAAACGTGGCCTCCGGGCAGGCCTCCACGAAGGCGTCCCAGCGACCTCTGTCCGCGGGGGCCAGCACCTGGATACGGGCATCCGGACTCCGCTCCGGCGCTGCCTGTGACTCGGCCACGGTCGCTGCCTGGCTCATGGGACTCCCCCCTCCTGACCCAGAAACACGCGATCCATGCGGTCCCAGCGGAAGTCACCGAGCAGCCGCGTCAGCCGCGCCTGCATGCGTTCGAGATTCAGGTAGTGGCGGAACCGGGTCTTCCGGGATATTCCTGCCTGGCGGGGCTGGTCCGGGTCGATTTCCCAGGGATGGAAGTAGAACACGCAGGGCTGCCCGTCCTTATGGTTGACGCGCTTCATGGCCCAGCGCGAAATACGGTAGGGCAACAGCCGGAAATAGCCGCCGCCCCCGCAGGGCAGGTTGCGCCTGAGCAGGGAGACCGTGGTGATGGGGATCTCCAGCAGACCCCCGTCCCGGTGATGGTAGGAAAAGCGCGGCGCCCCGGGGATGCCGTACAGGTCGTGGTGGATCGGGTAGACACTGGAGCTGTAACGGTAGCCGGCCTCCTGCAGCAGGTCGTGCGCCCACAGGGTATCCGTGACAATGGAATAACTGGCGGCGCGGTAGCCGCGCACCGCGCAGCCACCCGTGTCCTCGAGCAGCCCCTTGGTCCGGCTGACGTCCTGCCTGAAGTCCTCCGGTGTCTGCTGCGTCACCCGCACGTGCGAGAAACCGTGGCTGGCCAGCTCGTGGCCGGAGTCGACAATCTGTCGTACCAGTTGCGGGTAACGCTCCGCCACCCAGCCGAGGGTAAAGAAGGTGGCCTGCAGGCCGTGCTCGGCAAACAGCTCCAGGATCCGGTTGGTATTGTGTTCAACCCGACAGGGCAGCCGGTCCCAGTCACCGCGATCGATGTGGGGCTCGAAGGCGGACACCTGGAAATAGTCTTCCACGTCGACCGTCATGGCGTTGATCGCCGTTGTATTGTTGTCTGTCGACTTCGGCACTGCGGTGCATTCTCCCTGCAAAAAACGGTTGCCTGTTTAAGATAAGTCTGATCAAGCCGTCATTCCGGGCGGAGCTGAGCTGCGACCCGGAATCCAGTAGTTGGTAATCACAACGCTACTGGATTCCGGCCTTCGCCGGAATGACGCAAGATGCGTTAATCAGGCCTTCCTCAACTTAATTATCGCCAGCGTCAAGCAGTCCCGCCTTGTGTTGGGTACGTCGCTATTGCTCCTTTACCCAACCTACTTGCTACCCGTTAACTCCCTCTCCCTCCGGGAGAGGGTTGGGGAGAGGGGATAAAATCAGTCCCGTATCATGTTGGGTACGTCGCTTTCGCTCCTTTACCCAACCTACTCGCATCGTGTTTCACGTTTCGAGCTTTTATCTTTCCGTGTTCTTCCGTGGATTCCGTGGCTATCTCTGGTGCGCACAGCGCACCCTACGGCTGTTAATTAGCAATGGCGAGTTTTTCCTGGCGTTGCTGCAGCCATTCGTTCAGGACCTGCTTGATGCGCACCGCGGCCTTGCCATCCCAGAGCTCGGGCACCCGGCCCCGTTTGCCGCCGGTCTGCAGCACGTCATCGACAATAGCCAGGATGCGCTGCCGGTCGTGGCCGACCACGGTGTTGGTGCCCTGTTCCTCGGTGACCGGGCGTTCGGTGTTGTGCCGCAGAGTGATGCACGGGATACCCAGGGCCGTGGTCTCCTCCTGGAGTCCGCCGGAGTCCGTCAGAACCACCTGGGCGCCGGAGACCAGCCCGAGCATTTCCAGATACCCCAGGGGTTGCAGGAGCGCGATGCGCGGCGATTCGAGCAGACCCTGCAGATTCAGCGTGGCTGCCTGCTTGCGGGTACGCGGATGAACGGGAAAGACCACCGGGATCCGCTCGCTCACGGTGCGCACCGTTTCCAGGATATGTCTGAAGACCCGGGGATCATCCACATTGGAGGGACGGTGCAGGGTCAGGATGCAATAACCGGCGTCAGCAGACAGGAACAGGTCCCGCTGATCAACGGCAGCCAGCGTAACCTGCGGCGGTACCGCCCTCGCCTGGCAGCGCCGCAGGGTGTCGATCATGACATTGCCGACAAAATGGATCCTGTCAGCCGCCACCCCTTCCCGCAGCAAGTTCCCGTGCGCCTCCGGTTCGGTGATAAACAGCAGTTCTGCAATCTGGTCGGTCAGCACGCGGTTGATCTCTTCGGGCATACTGCGATCGTAGCTGCGCAGACCCGCCTCCACATGGATGACCGGGATCTGCCTCTTGGAAGCGACCAGTGCACAGGCAATGGTCGAGTTCACATCGCCGACCACCAGGACCGCCGCCGGATTCTCCGCTTCAATCACCGGCTCGAAGCGCTGCATGATTTCGGCGGTCTGCACGGCATGGCTGGCCGAACCGACGTTCAGCTCGATATCGGGCGGGGGGATCTGCAGCTGGGTAAAGAAGGCGTCATTCATTTCCGGATCATAGTGCTGTCCGGTGTGCACGAGCCTTGTCGATATGGAATCAGGTATGCGTTTCAACTCTTTGATAATCGGTGCTATTTTCATGTAGTTCGGGCGCGCGCCGACCACGCAGAGGATGGGGCCATGGTTAAATGCTGACACGTCGTCATTCATTGTTCTTGTCTCGGTCGAAGCGCCGGGTCCGCTGACCTGGTCGGGTCTTATGGCTCGGCTGCCTTTGCCTTTAGTTCTTCTCCAGTGTAGTCAGCCGTCGTTCACAGCGCTGACGGTCCTGGCACGCAGCCCGGTTGCACAGCATCAGGAACCGGGGCAATAGACGACCACGTCTGATTTCGACGACTCAGGCCCGCTTGAGGATCCCGAATTGTTTACCGCTACCGGCCCCCATTGTGGTGGATGGCGCCGCTGCAGCGTCGGGGATGCAGTGCTCCTGGCGCATCTCGTCCATGACCGTCCGCACCGCGAGATGATCGATTTCATGCAACTCCTCGATGCTGCCGAACAGCAATACCCGCTCACACAGCAGGTTGATCCGGCGCGGGTTTCCGCCGGTGTCCTCGAAGATCAGTGCGCAGGCCCCGTCGGTGAAGCGGGGATCATCCTCCCAGCCGCAAAGTTTCAGGCGATGCAGAATATAGTCCCGGGTCTCCTCCCGGCTGAGCGGCCCCAGGTGAGCGGTGGCGATGACCCGCTGGCGCAACTGTTCCATCCCGGGGGCGCTCAATGTCATGCGGAACGCCTCCTGGCCGAACAGCAAGCTTTGCAACTGCGTCTTCTCGCCCACTTGAAAGTTGGACAACATGCGCAGCTCTTCAAGCGCATCCGCCGTAAGGTTCTGGGCCTCGTCCACCAGCAACATCACGCGCCGGCCTTCCCGGGCCCGTGCCACCAGGAAGGTCTCGATATGCTTCAACAGGGCCGACCGGGCCAGCCCCCGGTGAGTCAGCCCCAGGGCCGCCGCCACCAGGCGCAGCACATCATCGGAATCCGGCTGCGTGGTGACCAGTTCGACGGCCAGCACCCTGGCCTTGTCGACCTGCGACAGCATGGCGCGGGCCAGCAGCGTCTTGCCGGCGCCGACATGCCCGGTCACCACAATGAAACCCTCCCCCTGCTGCAGGCCGTAATGAAGGCAGGCCAGCGCCTTGCGGTGCCCGCTAGCGTGAAACAGCAATCGCGGATCCGGACTCAGCCGGAAGGGGTTCGCTTTCAGATTGTAGAACTGCTCGTACATGACTAGAAATACGCTGTCAGGCGGGCCATGACCCGGTTCTCATCATAGTCATTCAGGTCATCATCGTCGTCCTGGCGGGTGAAGCGATATTCGACCGAGCCGTTCAGTTTGGGCCTGATCTGGCGCCGGAGCTGCGCCTGTACATACCAGAAGTCGCTGTCGGTGTCGTCCACGTCCGAGAACCGTTGCCACGAACCTGTCAGCGTTGAATTGGTGCGCGGGGCAACCCGCCGGTTCCAGGAGGCGCTCAGCCCCCGGGTGTGCTCTTCTGTGAGCGAGGTCAGGCGCGTGCGGCGCTCGTCGAAGACCGTGAACTGCAGGCCGCTACGGCCGGTCTTCATGCCGACCGACGCAGAGGCACGTTCGCGCTCGATGACCTCGTTCGTGAGCGAGAAGACGGGATCGATCGGCACCTCGACCACCAGGTCGCCGGGCTGGGGATTGGTATTGATCTCACCGGTGAGGGGATCGATCCCGAGGAATATCGAATCGGCTAACAGCCGCAGCTGCTGCTCGGTCGTGGTGTCCTCGAGGTAGTTCGCAGACCAGGTGGTGCGCCGGGTGCGGTGTTGCAGGGAGCCGCTCCAGACCGCCCCCGGATTCGTGCCGACCTCCCGGTCGCGGTAGTTGATAAGCAGCGAGGTGCGCCGCGTGGGATACAGTCCCAGGCTGGCGGTCTCTTGCCGCTCACCCTTGGTGGCCTCGATGGAGTAGTAGCGGCTGGGCTGCCAGAAGGCACCCAGGGACCAGTAAGAGCCGTTTTCAATGGCCTCGGTGGTCTGTAGCTCATCGTTGGAATAGCCGCCATAAGCGACCAGGCTGAACTGGTCATTGATGCGATAGCGCGCGCTGGCATCGGCATTTTCGAAGCGTTCGTCGCTGCTGTCGTCGCGTTCGACATCCGCGAATTCATAGTTGGCAGACCAGGACAGCGGCCCGAACTTGCGCCCGCTGACGATGCTGGCATCGAAGCGATCCTGCGCACCATCGGAGGCGCCCTCGTCGTAGGCTATATCGCTGTAGGTATAGCGCAGCGTCGCGTCCGCGTAGCCGCCGAAATGGGGCTGAAGATAGGGGCTCAGGCTATAGGTGATGAAATCGGTCCGGTTGCCTGCGGTGTTCAGGTTGCCCACGGAAAAGGTCTCATCGGCATCGATAATGGCCTGCCCCATGCTGCTCGAGGCGTCCAGAAAAAAGAGGTCCTTCGCCAGCTCGGCCGTGGCATCCGCGGACAACTGGTGGAAACTGCCGTTGGCGTCGCTGTTGTCGATAAAGATCGTGTTCTGCAACTGGTAATCAAAATCGACCGAGAGTCGCCCCCCTTGGCCATGGACACTGAGCCCGGGCGTGATCTCCGTGATCAGGTCGCTCTCCTTGTCGTTGTCGTCGAGATTGATATTGTCGCTGTAGACCTCGGCCACCGACAGGCGCGGGGTGATGTCCCACTCCCCCGCCTCGGCTGCAGTAAGAGACAGCAGCAGACACCCCAGTGCCAGCCTAGGCCCACAGACTGTTGAGGGCCGGCCTGGCAGGGTTCTTTGGGCGCGCATGCGGGTATTAGCGGCCCCGACCATATCCGTATCCGTATCCATAGCCATAGTCGTAGCCATACCCTCCGTAGTGTTTCCCGCGCACCCGGCGCACGCCCTTGTTCAGCACCACACCGACGATCTCATTGGCAGCCAGCATGGCCACCGCGTCCTTGACCACATCCTGAGAGGTCTTCCCCTCCTCGACAACGACGACAATCTGTCCCATCAAGCCCGCCAGCACACGGGCCTCGCTGGTCAGCAGCAAGGGCGGGGAGTCAAAGATGACGATCCGGTCGGGGTAGCGGGTGGCCAATTCCAGCGTCAGCTGGCGCATGCGTTCACTGGCCAGCAGTTCCGTCGCATGCACATGGCGCCGGCCGGATGGCAGCAGGCTCAACTTGGGGATGTCGGTCTTCAGCAACACGTCCTGCAGCACCGTCCCCTCGTCCAGCAGCACATCGATCAGGCCCGCCTTGGCCTCTATGCCCAGCCTGGAGGTCACATCGGGTTTGGCCACATCGGAATCCACCAGCAGCACGGTCTTGTCCATCTCCATGGCAATGCTCATGGCGAGGTTGATCGAGGTGAACGTCTTGCCTTCCCCGGGCATGGAGCTGGTCACCATGATCAGGTTGGCGTTACCGACCTGGCTGGCACCCCTGCCCTCGGCATGCATCAGCAAGGGGCGCTTGATGCGCCGGAATTCTTCCGCTGTGCGGTTGGTCTTGTCCGAGCGGGGATCGACCAGGCCTGCCGCCTTGAGACCGGTGAGGTCCAGCTTGATCGGCTTCCCGTGGCCGTCACCCCGGTACAGGCCATCGCCCGGTTGCGCCGTGTCGCCCGGGAATTCTGTGGAAGGTGCATCGTTAACCACGGATTCGCGGGTTTCCGTCATGTCCGCCAAGCCCTCCCCCTGGTCCGGGCCGGGCTTGTCACCCATCTTTTCAAATGCCTTCTCGAAAATGCTCATCAACCGCTCCCCATCAGTGCCTTGGGTAGTCCCGCCATACTGATCTCCATCTCACCAACCGCCATCACCCCGACATACAGGACCAGCAACATCAGGCAGGCCGCCACATAGGCCAGCACGGCATTACGACGCTGCCTGCCAAACTGTGCATCATGCACCATGGAAATTGCTCCCAGCACCGGCTTCCCGAGGATATCCATGACGGTGCGCGGATTGTCCAGTGTCGGCCGCAGCAGGTACAGAAACAGCGCCAGCGCGGCCCCGACGGCGAAACTGAACAGGAGCACCCCCGTCATCAGCAAGGGCCGGTTGGGTGCGGAGGGGGTGAGCGGCACCCGCGGGGGATCAACCACGCGGAATTTTATCTGGTCACCGCTGATTTCCGCCTGTTCCGAGATTTGGGCCGCTTCACGGCGCTGGAGCAGGGTCTGGAAGTTCTGCTGGTGCACCTCATAGTCGCGGTTGAGCTGTTTGAGTTCGGCCTCGACCTTGGGGATGGTATCGACCATCTCCTTGAGCCGGTTCACGCGGTGCTGGTATTCGCCGACCCGTGCCCGGATGGACGAGACCTGGGCATCGGCCTGCGCCAGCTGCATCTTCATTTGCTGGTAGACGGGATTGTCCGAGGGACCCATGTCCATTTCATCCATCAATGCACGTTCTTCTTCCCGTTGTTTCTCCAGGTCTGCGACCAAATATCTTATCTCGACCACGTCCGGGTGCTTTTCGGTGTATTTGAGCAGCAACTCATCCATGCGTTCATTGAGGTTCTGTATGCGCATGTCCAGCGCCGAGCCGGTACCGGGCTGCAGCTCGCTGAACATGAGATAGGAATCCTCATCATCTTCCATTTGCTGTTTGAGGCGGTTGCTCCGGTTACGGGCCTCCCGCAATGCCAGCTGCGCCTGCTGGAGATCATCCATGGCCATCTTTAACTGGCTGTAATAATCCTCCCCCGATCCCGGCATCTGGCCGACATGGGTCCGCTTGAAATCAGCCAGCCTGACTTCTGCCTCTCTCAGCTTGGCCTCGTATCCCTTGATCTGCCCCTCCACGAACTCCTGTGCCGTGTCGGTTTCGGCGCGTCGCTCGCCCAGGGTGCTTTCCACGAATATCGTCAGCAGCGACTGCACCACCCGCTTGGCCACCTGGGGGTCACTGTCCTGGTATGAAATCGTGTAGAGATCATTCTCGCGGGTGCTGGAGATGCGGATATCACTGCCAAGGTCATCCAGCAGTTCCTCCATTTCTCCCGGCGTGGTCGCGACCAGGTCGAGGTCCGTCATCCGCGTCAGCTTCTCGAGATTCGGGCGGCTTAACAGCGTGCTGGTCACCAGCCGGACCCGCGCAGAGGTATTCGTACCGATGGTCAGCCCCCGGAGCAGCGGCTGGAGAATGGACTGGGTGTCGACATTGACCCGTGCCGTGGCCTCGTACTCATCAGGGAGCTGGTGGACATAGCCCCAACCCGCGATGGATACGCCCCAGGCCGCCAGCATCATATACCAGCGATACCGCCAGATGCCGCTTACATAGGCCAGAAACAGCTCGTAGAGTTCACGCATTTCAGAATCTTCCTTCGCCCCGCTAAAAGACTGCCCACACTGCGCGCGGGATAATGTCGCCTCCTGCCTGGTTATTCAGACCGGTACTTATAATCCCCACGACCGGCCGGGCTCCCTTGTTTGTTGTAAATCCGGCTATGAACGCCTGATATGCCTGTCTGCCGGTTACTGCCCGTCTCCCGGGACCGGCCGCGCTAGAACCAGGACTCGGGGATGATGAGGATATCGCCGGGCAGCATGTAGGCGTTCGCGCCGATATCCGCATCGTCGATGAGGTCATCGATACGCACGCCGAACTGTTTCCACTCACCGTCGACCACCCGCACGATGCTGGCCTTGTTGCCGTCCGCGAACTCGGTCAAGCCACCGACCGCGATCACCAGGTCCAGCAGGGTCATCTGGTCACGGTAGGCCAGCGACTGGGGATTGGCTGCTTCACCGACCACGCGGATCTGTTCACTGTAGGGGCCGACGAAACCATCGACCATGACCGTGACCACCGGGTTCTTCACATACACCGAGAGTTCCTTTTCCATGTCCCGCGCCAGCTGGGTCGGGGTCTTGCCGCTGGCCGGCACGTCCTCGATCAACGGGGTGGTGATTTTCCCGTCCGGGCGGACGGTCACGGTCTCTGAAAGCTCGGGATTGCGCCAGACGAAGATATTGACACTGTCACCGGCGCCGACCAGGTAGTCGGGTGTCACCTGGACCGGGGGCGCGCCCCCCTCGAGTGTCGGGTACTTGCTGGCGCAACCGGATATCAGCACCAGCAGCAGCAATGAAAAAACCGTATTGACAACGCGAGGCGAAGAGTTGAGCGTCTTCATGGTCGATCCCCTGGTAGATAGTGGTCCGTGGATTAATCCTTAATTCTTCTGGATATCATATAGTTATACAAGGCACCGTCAAATTTAAGGCGCCTGTAATCATTAACTATATTCTTTTCTGTGCAGAATGTCACATTAAATCTGTCTGCAAACATACACCAATTCCACTGAATTGCCACGGGGAATTATCTTTCTGAATCAAGGGGACATCCCGGTTTTTCGGCCATCGGGAAATCCAGGCCGGCGAAACAATACAAAAACCGGAATGCCCCTTTTTTCGACAGGCACTAAAAAGGCCGGCATGAAGCCGGCCTGTGGATTGGTGTTGGTGTTGTTTGAGGTCAGGGGCTCCTGCGGCGACGCCGCGTGGCCCACACCCCGACAAGGCCGGCGAACAGCAGCGAGGCCACTGCCGGTTCGGGCACCTCGGGAGCCGTAAAGAGGACGCCGGACCATTCCTCGAAGCCGTCGTTCGAACCCGGGTTGTTTCGGCCCTCGCCCTGGTTGTCGCCGAAGCGGTTGAACAATACGACATAGAGCTCGTCACCCTCGGTATAATCTACGATCCCTCCTGAATCAGAATCACCGGTCCCTAGAGCCGCGTCTATGAAATCCTGGTAGGCAATCTGGGCCAGCATATCGTAATCACCGCTGCCGCAGGTGCCGGGGGCCTTGCAGTTCTCCAGCAGAATGTAGTCGTCTTCCCCGGGGGGGTCATCACCGGGATTCCAGTCTTGATAACGATCCAGCTCCCACGCCAGCGCGACGTTATCTGCCACGCCGGCCACATCGTCAATAAATCTATTGTTTACGTCATCGTAACCCAGGAGGTTGGGATCCGTGGTGACGAAAAACTGGAGTTCGTCCAGGGACAGCTGCTGGTCCTCTCCGGCGCCACCCTGGTCCTGGTTGATGTCCAGCAGGAACTCCACATAGCCCTCACTGGTGATCTGCAAGTCGCTCAGCAGGAGGGACTTGGTCCATTGATTTTCGTCCTTGGTGTCGAACTCGACGGGACGGCCGTCGGTGTTGTAGCCCTGCTCGCATCTACCATCAAGCGTTCCACCGCCCGTGGCGCACCAGGCGCCCTCCTCGCTCTGCCCGGGGACATGGGTGCGCAGGAAGGGATCGATGTAGCCCGTGCCCGCCGGTTGCTCGACATAGACCTCAAAATTCGCAGCGCTGCCCACCCGGCCATCCCCGCTGACGGTCAATGCATCAACACCGCCCGGGTCAGAACTGAGGTCATAGATATCGGCATTGACGGCGCCGGCCATCAACACCAGCGCGGATGCCGTGATGAGTGAAAAACTGTATTTAACCATTCTTGTTATACCCTTCGTCATGTCCCTACAAATCGAAGTGTCATTACATCAAGTTCACAGTGGTCATCATAGTACATGTGCGCCATTCCGGTAACGCCCACCTGTCTGTCAATTAACATGCAATCTTCATTCCTACAACGCATCTACTTGTTTTCTGGTTCTTTTTTTATACAAGCGAAGTCACCGGGCGCCATTCTGTAAAGCATCGAGACAGGCTAGAGGCAACTAAATCGGGTGATTCCCGGGGAAACCGATACTTATACTTAATAAACAAATCGTTAGCTTATCGAGATTGGTGTAAAATTAACTGACAGTTTATTGACATTCAGCCGCGCTGAGAGTCACCCTCCCAACTCACGCAACAGCGCTTCCGCCCGATCGCGCCCATCGAAATCCGCCGCATCCTGCAACACCTCGCGCAACAGGGAACGGGCCTCCAGCGTCTTTTCCAGGCCGGCCAAGGCCTCGGCGAGGTGAAAGCGCACGGCCACGGATTCCGGCCGCTCGCCAAAGGCCTCGCGCAACAGCTGCTCGGCCCGCTCGTTCTCTCCCAGCCGTAGCAGGATCACCCCCAGGGTGTCGCGCGTGATATGGCCGGGCGCCAGTTTCACCGCCCGTTCGGCGTATTTCCTGGCCTGTCCTGTATCCTGTTCCCGCAGCAACCAGGCCAGGTTGTTGAGCGCCTGCACGTTGTCGGGGTCGAATGTCAGTACCCGGGCAAAGTCCTCCCGGGCCCGGTCGGTTTCACCCCTGCCCAGCCGGATCTTGCCCTGCAACAGCCAGGCAGCCGCCGCGTCGGGATGCGCGGCCAGCCATTCATCGACGACCACCAGGGCCTGGTCGGTCTCGTTTCCACGGGCATAGGCATAGGCCAGCCGCTCAGACCATTCCCACAGCTCCGGGGAACGCTTGCGTGCCGCCTTGAAAATGGCGACCGCGTCGCTGTACTGGCCCTGGTGCAGGGCGAAATCACCCCGCACCCGGGTGAGCAACAGGTTGTCCGGCGCCACCTGCTGCATCTGCCACAGCAACTTGCTGGTGCTGGCGGGGCTGGCGGACAACGCAATCACACGCTGCAGCAGCACCGGCAGTCCCGGATGCTCGGGCTGCAGCCGCAGCGCCCCGATGAGGGCATCCCCCAGGCACAGGTATTCGCCATGCAGGGCGCAGGCGCGCGCATACATGTACTGGATATGGGCATCGTTCGGCGCCAGCTTCGCCAGCGCCTGGTGGGTGTTCAGGGCCGCCCGGGTGTTGCCCGCACGCAGTTCCGCCTCGCCCAGTACCGCCAGAAAACCCGGGTCCTCCGGGTGGTGTTCCTTGACCTCCTCGAACAGGGACAGGGCCTTATCCGCATCCCCCTGGGAGAGAAACCAGCGCCCCAGCCACAGCCGCGGGCCCAGTGTCTCCGGGTGGTGTTTCATGGCCCGTTCGGCCAGTTCCTGCGCGGCCTCCATGCGTCCACTGGCCGCCTCCAGCGATACCAGGGCCATCAGGACCTGCAAGTGTTCGGGGTGCTGGTCTAGGACTTCCGCATACAAGGCCCTGGCGCGGTCAACATCGCCTTCCACCAGTTCCAGGCGAGCCAGGTTATACCCGGCGGGCGGCCACCCCGGAGAGATCGCCAGCGCCCGTTCCAAGGCCTCCCGTGCCGCGGGCCGCTCACCGGCCACCAGTTCCACCACCCCGACATAGAGCCAGGACGTGGCCTGGTCCGGCGCCGCCGCCTGCAACCCGGCCGCCAGTTCGCGGGCGGCGGCGTGATTGCCCGCCCGTAGATACCCGGTCAGGAGCATGACGCGGGCACGGTCCGACTCCGGGACATCCAGGACAACCTGCTCGAGCTCCTTGATGCCGGTTTCATGCTCCCCCAGCCGGATCAGGCTGAGGCCCAGTTTCATCCGGTCACTGACCTTGTCGGGCTGCCGGGCCACCACCTCGCGCAACAGTTCGCTGCCCTTCGCCGTCGCCCCCATGGACAGATAAACGCTGCCCATAAGGCTTTGCAATTCCGTGTTGTCAGGCGCAACCACCAGCAGCGGTTCCAGTACCCGTGCCGCTGCGCGGTACCTGCCCAGCTGGAAACGGGCCTTGCCCAGCAGCAGGGCGGCCGAAAAGGAACGCGGCGTTTGCTTCACCACGCGGTCCAGGTAGGTCTCGGCATCCTCGAGGTTACCCAGGGCAAACTGCGCAACACCGAGGTAGAACTGCCCCTTGAGGTGTGAAGGCTGCCGCTGGAGCAGTTCTTCCAGAAACTTGCGCCCGTCCTCGAAACGCCCTTCGCGGATGGCCAGCAGGCCCTCGCCATAAAGGACGTAGAGGTGTCCGCGATTATAGATGCGGCCCACCTCGTCCAGGTCCTGGTGGGCACCGGCATAGTCCCCGTTCTCGGTCCGGAGATTCGCGCGCGCGGCCAGTATTTTCCCCTTGAAGGCCGTCAACCCGATGGCCTGGCCGTAGGCCGCTTCCGCCTGTTCGTCATCACCCTCGAGCCGTGCCAGCTCAGCCGTCAGGCGCCAGGCCTCGGCCGCATCCTCGCCCGTCCCCTGCGCACGCGCCTGGTCGATCAGCTGGCGTGCCGATGCACGCCGGCCCTCGCCGGTTGCCAGGGCCGCCTGCCCAAGCAAACCCGCCGCACAGTTGGGATCAAGCTCGAGCGCCGTCTTGAAGGCCTTGCGTGCCGCCTCCAGGTTTTCCAGCTCGATGTAGGCCGAACCCTGCTGGGCATGGACCACGGCCTGGTCGGCCACGCTCAGGCGCGGGTCCGGCTGGACGCGGTCAAGGACATCCTGCCAGGAGTACAAACGCAGCAGGGCGTCGCCCAGGCCAACCATGTACAGCGCGGGGTCGCCGCGCCCGTCCTGGACATGACGAAACTCCTTGTCCGCGTTGACGGCATCACCCAGCTGCATGTACAGGTCTCCCAGGGCCGCGCGGGTCTCCAGGCTGCGGGGATTGGACTGCAGGGCGTTCTTGAACTCGATCACGGCCTCCTCGAGCTTGCCCTGCTCCCGGTAGGCGGTCGCGTTTTCCAGGTGTTCGGCGAAACTCAGCAGGTCCTCGCTATTGTCGGAACAGCCGGTCAGGAGGGTGGCCAGCACCAGGGCAAGCCACGGGAGGCGGGTACACGGTAGCAACTGCTTCATAGAGAGATATAAAAAGACTGATGGTTGATAAAACGGGTCAAAACGTGATTTGGCAAAACATCTCGGGTGGTTAGGAACAAATCGAGTCTGCCGGCTCCTGTTACGTCATTAGGGAGTACATCTGTGATGGCAGGGCGAAGCCCCGTCCCGGCCCGGTGTTGCGACTGTAATTTGACATCTTAGACAAATCACCGGGAGAAAGATAGCAGGTGACGGCGCCCGGCATCCACGCATGTCAAGGGCGCACGCGGATGTCAGGTCACGCGAATAAGGGGGCACGGGACAGTGACCGGAACCGACTTCCTGTAGGAGCCGGTGCGGTTGATGCGGTATCATAGCCGAGGTTCGAACATTCCGCCCTGTATCTTCCATAAACCGATAGTGTTTGTGGAGACGCCGGTCGAGGGAAAACAGGCGCGAGTCTCCACCAGTAACCCCGCCTGCAGACATGACCAGGATGAATAGCACAAGACGCATACGCCGCACCTGGCACTGGCCAACCGCCGGTATCCTGGGTATTTGTCTAATGCAGGCTTGCGGCATGGCCCTGGCTGAATTCACCGTCCAGGTCGGCGCCTTTAAAAATCATGACAAGGCGGTGCGGCTTGCCACGCAGCTACAGGACCAGGGTTTTCCGGCCACTCCGTCACCGCCAGAACGCAACCCGGGCAACCTGACGCGCGTCAGGGTCGGCCCGTATCCGGACAGGGAAAGCGCAGATATCATGCGTAGCCAGCTCCTCCAGGCGGGCTTGAAGGGGTTTGTTGTCCACACCACCACGCCGGGCACGGCCAGCGGCTCAACCCGTACTAGCCTGAAGTCACAGGCCCCGCCCCGGGCCTCGTCAGCTGCTGACCCCACACAAGAAAGGACTGACGACGCAAGCGGCGGGTCAGGACCAGCGATGTCAGGCAGCCCGGAACAGCCCCGAATACTGGCGCTGAAAAAAGACCCGGAAGACCGCCCTGCTTCAGAAAAAAAATTACCCCCCTTTGTACTGCCGATAGTACTCCGCGAGGGCAAGTCATCCGGCTTTATTGCACTGGAGGCCCGCCTGTTTCCCCATGACCCTGTGGATCCATCCCAGCATGGCAACAACCTTTCGTTTTACATCCAGCCCGAGTTCCACACCACCTGGGCAAACGGCAGGCAAAGCCTCACCTTCGAACCCTTCTATCGCTGGGACCAGCACGATGATGAGCGCACCCATGCCGATATCCGCGAGCTGTTATGGCAAATCGCCGCAGATAGCTGGGAGCTGCGCGCCGGGATCAGCAAGGTCTTCTGGGGGGTGGCGGAATCACAGCACCTGGTCGACATCATCAACCAGACCGACCTGGTCGAAAACATCGATCGTGAGGACAAGCTGGGACAGCCCATGATCAACCTGGCGCTGATTCGTGACTTCGGCACCGTTGACCTGTTTCTGCTGCCCGGCTTCCGGGAGCGCACCTTTCCCGGGCAGGAAGGACGTTTGCGCAGCCTGCCGCGCGTCGACGTCGACAATCCGTTATACGCCTCTGCGGCAGAGGAAAAACACGTCGATTTCGCGATCCGCTGGTCACATTACATCGGTGACTGGGACTTCGGCCTCGCCCACTTCGCCGGCACCAGCCGGGACCCGCGATTTGTACCGGACCTGAGACCCGGCGGTGAGATGGTGCTGGTGCCGCTGTATGACACCATCGACCAGACCAGCCTGGACCTCCAGGCCACCAAGGGGGACTGGTTATGGAAGCTCGAATGGCTGACCCGTTCAGGACAGGGCGATCGCTACACCGCGCTGGTCGGGGGCTTTGAATACACCGCCGTCGGTATACTCGACACATCAGCCGACCTGGGCGTCATCGGCGAATACCACTTCGACGATCGCGGAGAATCGGCACCGACGCCGTTCGAGGATGACATCATGGTGGGCCTGCGCCTGGCCCTGAATGATATGCAGTCCACCGAGGCCCTGTTCGGCATCATCTCCGACCTGGATACAAGCGGCAAGAGCTTCAATCTTGAGGCCAGCCGCCGCATCGGAGAGAACTGGATGCTGGAACTGGAAGCGCGGTTCTTCTCGAATATCCCCCTGAATGATGCGATGTTTTCATTCAGAAATGATGATTACCTGCAGATCGAACTGGCCCGGTATTTCTGAGGCACCGCACCAGGGTGCAGTGAACGCGTTCCAATAAAGACGGGGTGAATTGCCTGATACCGGGCAATCGGGTACTGAAGGGGCAACAGGCAGTCCTGTTATCTGGCCCCGGCCACTTCTGCGGAACCGTTGAGCGGCCAGATACGCCCATAGTCCGTGATGATGTTCCAGACATCCCTGCGTTTGGCATGAATACCGGCCAGTACGGTGTCGATTTCAGCCACCGCCGGCTGGCGCTTGCCGTGATAGTTGACCAGGGGACCGGCTGACTGGAAATGAATCCCGTAGCGGGTCAGGAACCGGAGCAAGGTGGGCTCCATGACCGCGAGCCAGTGGGTGATCCTGTGTTGGGCACTCATCCGGACGATGCCTGCGAACAGGCCCAGGGTGATATGCGGTAGCATCTGGGACGCCTTCACACCGCCCTGCTGCACGCCTTCATCCTCTCTTCCAAAATCCCTGTCGACGGAAACGAGTTCACTCTTCGCAACGCACTGCTGCATTAACGCCTTGGAGACAGAAAACCTCGATATCTCCGCAATCGATTCCCGGGGCACGTGTGACAAATCGATCCCGGTACTTTTCGGGTCGGCGTAACAGAATTTTTCCATGGGCAGGTGGGCCTCCGGGTCGACCGGATTCGGCAAGACCAGCCTGACCAGGCCGGTATAATTACCCGATCTCCTGCACTTCACCAGGCTGTGGATCGAGTGCAGATCAAATTCATCATGTTCCATCTGCTGCGGAAATGCCTGCGAGTCCTCGTAGGGTCTCTCCAGACAATAGACCTGGTAGCGCAACCGGTAGGCCGTCTCGATCAGGCGGGTGGTATCTGCCGAAACCACATCGAAATGGTGATGAAATGCCTCGTAGAGATCATTCATGTGCCAGTGCACCCCCAATAGAAGAATTCAAGCCTGGAGCGGTCGGCGTTGTATCGCCCCAGCCTGGACAACGGTCGCTCCTACCATATGGCTGCAATGACCGTGCCAGAAATATAATTTAATTATTTTTTACTGTTCGATCAGTCGCTTAGATTATTAGTATCTTGAAGGTCGCTTATACTAGCAGGTAGATAAGGCCTTTAACAGGCTGGAATTGTCACTGACTAACGACGCACCGGTTGCTAAATGCGTTATCTAACTGATTTGATTTAGGTAAGTTTGTCTCCGATTGGAGACGGTACAGGTTCAGAAGAAATTTGGCTGGTGGCCGGAGGGAAATACACTAATTGCCGGGCCAGGTCACATGTTATCCGCCAGCACACGCATCCCGACTGGCAGTCGCCGGCGCCGGCCACACGCTGCCATCGGCCGTGATCAGCTGCCAGATGTCCGGACGTTTTTCCCATATACCGGCGAGCACTGCATCGATGCTGCCGAAACACGGTTGGCGAAAACCATGGTAATCCACCTGTTCACCCATGGGCAAAAAGCGGATGCCAAAGCGGGACAACAGGCGCAGCAGGGACACGTCCATCACGGCATACCAGTGCGTGACATTGTGTTGAGCACTCATTTTCACAATGGCGGCGAACAGACCCAATATCAGGTGCGGCAGCTGCCGGACCTTTTTCGGGTCAGGTCTGACATACACACCCGGGTCCGGGCCTATCCCGGCCACGGAGCCCTTCTCCCCGAGCCGGCGCTTGAATTCCTTGGAAACCGCAAACCGGGATATCTCCGCTATCGATGCCCGCGGGACCCCCTGCACCAGCGAGGCGGCTGACTGAATCGAAGCTGCGCAGTTCTCTTCTATGGGAAAGAGTGCTTCCGGTTCATTCGGATCCGGCAGCACCAGCCTGACAGTCGCAGCGGTCAGGCCTGAATCGAGGTGACGCACAATACTGTGGACCGCGCGCCCATCAAACCCGTCCGACTCCCTGCCGTCAGGGAACCGGGATGCCTCCTCGAAGCCTTGCTCGAGGCAGTAAACCTGGTAGCGAAGCTGGAGTGCCTCATCAAGGACATCCTGTTCATCATTACAGATGACATCGAAATACCGATAGAATAATTCGCGCATATTGACCATGTCCCGGTACCAGCCACACGGCGATCACGAGGCCAATTCAGATCTGCCCCTTGCAGCCCGCCTCGCACACCGTTTATCAAATACTATTGATATACATCGGCCGGCATGTGCAGGAACTTAGTCAACAACAAATAATTGTTTCTCAGGCCTTCGACTCATGCCCTTAGAATAGTATTTATTATATTAATTTCAGATGGATACGATCAAACAGGTCACACACCGATAGTCCATCGAGAAACAGCTTCTCATTGGCGGGGAATTCTGGCATATCACCAGGTCCAGATTACCGGCCCAGGCACGGTACCAAGCACATGCCTCGTCCGGAAAATTTCAACGAACCGCTAACACACAAAGAAGCATGGGCAACCTCTGCAATCAACCGCCCGCCTGCAGTTCGGCCAACAACTGCTGCGCCTCCGCCTTTTCAGAAAAATCGCTGCCCTCACTCAGCAGAGATTCCAACGCCTCGATCGCAGATGCCTTATCCCCTGCGGCTGCATCTATCATAGCACCGTGATAATGAAAAACAGGTTTTTTCGGCTTTTTTGCCAGTGCCCGCTCTATGTTCCGTTTTGCGCGCACAATGTCACCGTTTTTCAACAAGACCATCGCAAGCGTATCCATCACTTCAGCAGATTCCGGCGCGAGTTCGGCAGCACGTTCCGCATACTCCAACGCCTTCGCAGGCTCCTTATCGCGCAGATGCCATGCGAGCTCGTTGAGCGCAACAACATTCTGCTCCTCTTTCTCCAACACCCGCTGAAATTGAGCAATTGCCCGTTGGACTTGATCTTGCTGGAGGTAGGCGCCTGCCAACGCCAGTGGTGCGACTAGATCATCCGGATGCTCCACCGTCCACTGTTCCTGCAATTCCAATGCCGCCATCTGATCGCCCGTGGCCCATTTCTGACGGGCGACAGAAAGCATACTGGCAGTACTGGGTGACTTTTCAAACACATCCTCCAGCAGGCCCGTTGCTGTCTTCTGGTCACCCTGAACCCGTGCCAACTCAGCTTTTAGCAGCAATACGTCGGGGTGTTCGGGGGAAAGCTCGTTGAGCACCGCAAGCTGCTCATCGACCTTATCTCTCTGCCCTTCCAGCAACATCAGCCGGGCCAGCGCCAGACGGGCAGCAAAGTGCCTTGGCATCAATTCAATGGTTTTCTCCAGTTCCCCCTTAAGGCCGGCGCGTTCTCCCAAACCCGCGTATGCCTGCGCCAACAGGATATGAATCTGAGCGGAATTGGGTTGTTGCTCGATCAACTGTTCCAGACTGTTCTTCGCCTCGGAATATTGCTTCTGCACCAACTGGTACAGCGCCATCACTTCGAGAACAGCGGGTGTGTACCTTTGCTTATTGCTCAATCCAATCATGAGCGCCTGCACCTCCGCGAGCTGGCCCTGAGTCAGATAGTAGCGGGCCAACAACACCTTCGGCTGGAGTGCTTGTGGGTGTGCCAATACCGCCTGCTGGAGATGCACCACCATGGGCTGCTTCTTTTTCTCCAGCGCATCTAGGACAGCCAGTTTCAATAGGGTCGAGAGGTGGTTCTCGTGGTGCTCCAGCACATTTTGGTAATAGCTGCGGGCTTCCTGGTAGTCCTTTTTACTGATGGCCAGTTCTGCCAGGCTGTGACTGGCCTCCGGATCACCCGGTGCAATCTCGCGGGCACGCTCGAAGGCTTGTTTGGCTTTCGTCTCCTGTCCGGAAACAAGCTGTAATTGTCCAATAAAATTATAGGGGGCCGAGCTGTCCGGGTGGCGATTCCGATAGGCCTGCGCCGCATTAAAGGCCTTGGCGAACTCCTTCTGCTCCAGGTAGTTCTGAACCAACAGGACATCTGCTTGCTGAAACTGGGGCTCCAACTCGAGGGCTTTTTCAATATGCTCAATCCCCTCGGCCTGCTTCCCAGCCGCCAGCAGGCCTGCTCCCAATAGAAATTGAGCAACGGCGGAATCCGGCTGCAGCCTGGCCGCTTTTCCCAGCAGTTCAACCGCCTCGTCCGTTTTGTTTTGTTTAAAAACAGCAAAGGCCAGTAAATTGAGGGCCGCCATATCATCTTCCCGGGAGGCCACAACCGGGCGTATCAGTTGCTCTGCCACAGCATATTGCCGGTTTCCGAGTTCTATGGTTGCCATGAGCTTGCGACCAGCAATGGAGAGAGGGGCCGCCGCGAGAAACCGGTTGCCGTATTCTTCGCCCTGTTCCAGGTTGCCCAGGCGCAGATGGGTCAGACTTAAGTAATACATGGCTTGCAGGTGGCGATTATTAACCGCTAACGTGAGATCAAAGGCTTCCTTGGCCTCTGGCAAGCGGTTCTTCTGGAAATGAATCAGGCCCTGCGCATAATTGACGCCTGCATGTCGCGGGGCCCGCTTTTTCAGGACATCGATATCCTCCTGGGCGGCCTCATACTTTTTCTGCTGGATGCGGACCTGCGCCCGTTTCAGCAAATCGGAACGGCTGTTCGCGCGCATTTCCACGGCCTTTGTATAGGCCGCCTCCGCCTCCGCCAGATTCTTGTCCCGGCTTTCCAGGTCACCCTGCAGACTCCAGGCCAGCGCATAATCGGCATCCAGCAAAAAGACCTGGTCCAGTTCCTTGCGAGCAAGGTCATCTTCCCGTTTTGCCGCCAACAGGCGCGCCTTGGCCACGCGCACATAAGCCGATTGGGGGTTCAGCGATACTGCCTCCTCGATCTGCTCTGCGGCCCCATCGACTTCCCCTTGAACGAGCTTGCCAAGCCCCTTAACAGCCAGGACCACGGCTTTCTGGTCCTTGGCCGCGAGATTTGCCAAGGATAGCGCCTGTAGGTCATCATGCTTGCCCTGAGCCAGAAGTGCCCGAGCCAACAAGGGCAGTACCGCGCCATCCACTACGCCGAATTTGCTGGCATACCGCAACTCCTTTTCTGCTCCCGCAGCATTGCCAACTTCAAGATACAGTTTACCCAGCAGCCAGCGGGCCTGGGCGTTTTCACGGTTCTGCATCAAGGCATTCTTAAGTTCGATAGTGGCCGTCTTCAGTTCACCCCGGTCAAAGTAATCCTGGGCTCTTTCCACGTGTTGCGCATCAGTGAGGCTGCCACTACAGGCGATAGACAACCAAATCACACATAGACCCAGTAATCCCTTAAAAATAATGTTCATAATAATATCCCGTCCTGCGGATCAAACGTAAATATATGGTAATTATATTCGAAGTGCCCAGTACGTGACTGAGCGATAAATGTGAAGAAAATAGCCCGTAACTTTACTATTGCAGGGGCCCATGTAACCTTTTAGCCTGTCTCAAAATAATGGGCTTGATCTGCTCACCTATTGGCTCTGAAGTAGTGCCCCGCCAGTGTTTGTCGAGCAGTCTGATCAGAGATTAAGGCTTTCCTTTGTTTAAGGGAATAATAGCGCACTCTTCAGTCCGCCGAGCCGGAAAAAGGTGCACAAATCCAACAGATCGGTTTTGTGGTAGTCGGGCAGTCGAGACTTTATATGTGCCAATCGTTCTCTTACTTGTGGATCGCCGTTGGCACGGGGAGGGCTCTTTATCGCTACCATGAACGGCATTAGGAAAGTGGAGTAGATGCGCGTGTGACCGGATAGATATTTTTCCGCTAACCGCTTGAACTCATCGCGCTGGAAGGCCGCGCGTAGCGAGTAAAGGTAATCGAGCGTGAACAACTCGGGCTGTCGATCAACGTACTGGTAGGCGAAGTAGTTAATCGACTTCTCAGATCTCAAGTGTCCGAAATCAACCAGATAAAGCCCACCGTATGGTTTTAACACGCGACCGATCTCAGCAAAGGTTTTCCCCAAGGCATCAACGTTAGGAAGGTGGTGCAGGACCATTGTCGATATGACTGCCTCCACGCTGTTTTCCTGGAGAAATGCCAGGTCAGTTATATCTGCTTGTCGTAGCTCGACGTTGTTGAGGTCTTGTTCTTCCACATGACTTTGAGCTCGCTGCAACATTTCGCGCGAGAGGTCCAGGCCAATAAATTGAGTTTCGGGATTGAGCCGGGCTACCATGGCCAGCTGGGTGGCGGGTCCGCATCCGAGATCGATCACTGTATCACCTGGGCGAATCACTTCACAGATCTGGGCGCAGTGATAAAGATAGACCGGCGCCATGACCCCGTCTTCCCGGCCGGCACGGGTATAGGCCGCAACCTTCTCCGGATCGTCCATGACGAGATCAGGTTCGTTAACACGAGGACTGCGTTCATTGGTGGTCAGTTCACGCAAGACCGTCAAGAGGACACTTACACTCGGCATATTGTCATCTTATGCGAAAAACCTAAAATAGTAGGCTGGATAGCCGGCGCTCTCTACTGCCGAGGCCTAGCTTAATCTTATTCGGTGCGTGCTGCATCCCTATTGTAGGTCTTTTTATTTACGTCGTGTCGAATGGGGTAGCGATGCTTCTGTTGCGGGTCCTGGAGCCGCTCTACTGTTGATTGAGGAAGTGTGGAGGTGATCCCCGTAAGTCTCGGGGTATGGGCGACGCATGCGAAGAGAGGCACCTCGCGGCGCCTCCCCTTCCTACAAACGTTTTCGATTACTGAGTTATTTTATTGAGTTGCCGCCTTTCTCTTACGGCGGACTGCTGCGCCTCCGAGCCCCAGGAATCCCATCCCTAAAAGGGCGATAGTTGCAGGCTCGGGTATTTGCGTTCCGATGCGGAAGCTTCCATCTTCTTCCCCACAGAAATTTATTGCACTTAGAGTCAGTGTATTGCATTCAAAGGCTTGTGGAGCAAACACAAAGCCCCCTCCATCTGGGTTCTCAGGACTTGCATCAAAGTTAGAGTCCGTGACACCGATTAAAATGGGATCACCCGTAAGCAAGGAGAGATCATTGCCATCCGCGTCAAATAATACTCCCGCTAATGCCGAGACCAGCTCAAATGTTGCGTCGTCAGAACCATCGCCGACTCCAAAATCAAAAACACCGCCGTCACCGGACCGCACATCGAATGTGGCGATCAAAGTGCCATTTGTCACATTCTGGTTAAGGCTGTTCAAGGTAGCTTCTGATCCATCGGTGATATTATCGATGTACAGCTTCAGCTGACCGGTTCCTGCATCGGTGCCGGAGTAATCTGCTGCGGAAAGGTGGGTGAAATTCGCGTCCTGCCCGTCAATATTGGTGTATTGGCCGTTGATATCAAACGTGAAGGTGAATTCCCATCCGTCCAAGGCAACGGCGGAGCCGGATCCATCGGCTTGGGTATTCCCCGGTATTGTTAGTATCGAGCCAAACAGTGTTGGCGATACATTTGTGTTGGAAGCATCAAAGAAATCAGTTCCAGTACCTCCCGCTGTTACACGGAAGGTTTCACCCACCGTAGGGAGCCCGTCGGCAGTAACCGTGTCACTGGTAACCGAATGAAACACGCTCAAAAAGGTGATTTGTGAAATATCGGT
Organism: uncultured Ectothiorhodospiraceae bacterium; assembly: GCA_947258545.1. Taxonomy (GTDB): domain Bacteria; phylum Pseudomonadota; class Gammaproteobacteria; order UBA9214; family UBA9214; genus CAMYJZ01. The sequence continues at coordinate 30,490 of CAMYJI010000004.1, read as the reverse complement.
TACGATGTGCTGTTGTTCTGTGCTTAAAAATCCGCCATCGAGCCCTTCAGCAAGACCGGTTAAGTCCAATGTCCAATCGTTAAGTAACAGCGTCGTGGCTTGTGCCGGAGCGATCAAGCCAACAGAGATCGCACCCAATAACAATGTGTCACGTAATATTTTTGTATCCACTGTGATATCTCCTCTACTAGATCAGCCATGACTTAAGCCGTGTTTACTTTAACATTTTTGCTTTATATAGAAGCACGACATGTGCCAAAATTTCTACTTTACTGTTTTATATGTATTATTTTATCTTATTCGCGCCCTGGTGATTGCCGAACTCATAAGATTGTAAAAAAGACTGACGGTATTATCCCTAGGACTTTATGGCTCGCATGCATGGTATCTGTCCGCTAGACGACGTCGCCCGTCGCCGAGGATCAACCCATTGTGCACGAACTTCGCGACAGGCAACCGCTCGGTACCCAGTTCCAGCAATCCCGTTTACCGATCAATGCGCGCATAGCAGGATACGCCTTCCGACACCGACGTAATCACCAATTAAATAGCATTTTCACTATTTCAACGAACGCCCTAGGTTGATTCTTGGCAGGAACAGATTCGATATTGTTCGCCGTACGGAACGCGAAAACGGTGCATTCCCGCTCCCCATGCGGCCCATGAACACGCTACAGGAGACCGAATCATCGCCGAACAGATCGACTAATTCTGCCGCCAACACCGTGGCCATTTTCATCGCCCTTTCTTCCACTGTAAATTTTCTTGACACCGCTGTATAACGAGAAAAGATTAACGGCGTCATTTCCGCCTGAAACTGCAGTCCCAGTCTCGTTGTCGTCAACCAGAATCGTTGCAAGGCCCTACCACCGGCCAGATAATCGTCGATTTCCACGACTGGTTTGTCGGCGACAATGGCAAAATGCGCACCACATCGAAGTGCCGGGATCAGATCCAGTTGAACCCTGGGCATCCAGGTGCCTGCAAAATAGCGGTTCAGCATCTGCACCCTCCCCCAACTCTGCATGGCCCATTTCATGAGTTTGAGTGCAACCGGGTCCAATCCCACGGCCTGATCAGGGATCCGGTCCTCGCTGAACTGCGCATCCCACTGGATTATCCGCTTATGAACCTCGTAGGCCTCGGGGATGGTCAGGCGTATGCGGGCATTACGGAAGAGGAGCCTGGCCATCTGCCACTTCCGCTGCCACCCTTCTAGCCAGACGATGCGGTATCCGGGACCTACTGATGCTTCCAGCACTTTCTTCTGGGCACCGGTCAACGCCCTGGTGGAGAAGCCCCGACGCTGGGTGACCCTTGCGCGGATGTACGGCAGGAGGGGATCTGGTTCCGGGGCAGATGACTCAGAGAGGGTTACCTCGATGACCGGATTGTTTTCCGGTGATTCCTCCCTGCGGGAAAACGCTGCAGCCAGCCCCTCGCCCGAAGCGGCAATCGCTATTGTCTCCAGCAGGGCGCCCACGGCCGTCTGACTCGCCCGGCCATCCAGGTCATAGACGCACCAGTCACGCGTATCGTGGGCGTGGATAATAAAGCGGGTATCATCCACGAGTTCGAACCGCCAGGGCTGGGTGTTGTCGCCGCTGGGGGCCCAGCGGGCGAGATCCAGGATCCTTTCAATCGGCGTTTCGTACCGCTGAAGGGTTTCTCTTTCAACAGACATGGTTAATTTTTCTGATAGTCGATTCCTCGCAATCTTCAATCCCAGCCGCTGGATAGGATTACCATTCCCACCCGGTCGCCACGTAGACGACAATTTATTGCGGAAGGCATCGAGATGCACCCCCCGTGGTGCCGTCGGCACGTTGCCGCGGTTAAGAAGGATCTTCAGCGCATGCGTTGCCGCCATCCCGGCACAGAGTTCGCAGGCCATGGGGGTCGAGGGGCCCTTGTGGTTCGCCAGATCGACGCGGCTGTCGTCCACCAGGTAGGGCATCTGCAGCATAGCGGGTGAGAGGCCCAGCAGGAACCGCAGCAGTTGTTCGTCCTCTGAGTGCCCCTCCAGCCGGAAGTATTCCTCGAAGGTCATCTTGCCCGGCAGGAAGTTGAGTAGTGCCGCCCCCATACCCAGCGGCGCGGCGGTAATGGCCGGAATGCCTTTCTCCGCACAGGCGGCAAATACCGCCCGGCGGGCTTGCAGCGCGAAGAAGTCGAGGCCGTCCACGTAGAGGTCAACATCTTCCAGGAACCGATCGAGGTTCTCCTGGTTCACGCCTTCGGGGAATGCGTTGATCTGCAGCTCCGGATTGATATCGAGCGCCATCTCCGACAGTACCTCCACCTTCGGGCGACCCACCTGGCTCAGGCTGGCCCCGGCCTGGCGGTTGAAGTTGGCCAGCTCGAAGCTGTCCAGGTCCGAGATGTTGAATCTGCCGATGCCCAGGCGTGTCAGTGTAAGCAGGTGACTCCCACCGACGCCGCCGAGACCAGCGATGGCAATACGCCGGGTTCTCAGCAGGGCCTGTTCGGTTTCCGTAATCCAGCCGATGTTGCGGGAAAAGGCGGAATCGTAGTCGAAGGGTTGTTGCATGGTAGATTTGCCCTCGTTCGCGCTTTAGTGACGTTTTCATTCGCCGCCATCAGGGTGCGGTTTCTCCTGCGTCCCTAACTAAATGTGTTACCTGGCCTAATGCCGCCGTGTGTTCGTTACCTCCCCGTGCAGCGACAATGCCAGCCGTCCGGACCGGGCAATTGACGGCACGAGGACGCTCACCTTGCCAGGCTTGAGGCCTGGGCGGTCGCTCCTGCAACGACGAGGTAAAGACAGGCTGGGGAATTGTGGTCCTGTTGTGATGCATCCATACTATTAGTGTTTCCTATAGTGTTCTCTCTCGCACCATGTCCCCAGCCTGGTGCATCTGCCCTGCAGTCGGCCAGCACAGAACCACAGCACTACGTCCCGGTCTGGCCGAGATCCAGCTTGTATTTCTTGATCAGCGCATAGAAGGTGGGCCGGGTGATCCCCAGCAGGGTCGCGGCCTGGGAGACATTGCCCCCGGCGTGATTCAGCGCCCGTAGCAGGGCCTGGCCTTCGGCGGCCTCCCGCACTTCTCGCAGGTTGAGCGGCTGGGCATCGCCCTCGGGCTCTGCCAGTTCCAGCCCGCGCGCCGTCACCAGATTGCCATCGGCCATGATGACCGCGCGTTTGACCTTGTTGGCCAGTTCGCGCACATTACCCGGCCAGGTATAGGCGTCGATTGCCGCCAGGGCCTCCGGGCTGAATGCAAGCTTGCCCTTGTGCTGCTGCTCCCGTTCCTTGTCCAGGAAGTAATTGGCCAGGACCGCGGCCTCGCCCTGTCGCTCCCGGAGTGCAGGGATCCTGATCTCGATTTCGCTGATCCGGTAATAAAGGTCCTCCCTGAAGCTGCCCTGCGCTATCAGTTCAGCCAGGTCCTGGTGGGTGGCCGAGACCACGCGCACATCCACCGGGATCTCCTTGCGCCCGCCGACGCGGACAATGATCCGCTCCTGCAGAAACCGCAGCAGCTTGGCCTGCAGGGACAGCGGCAGGTCTCCCACCTCGTCCAGGAACAGGGTGCCGCCGTCGGCGTATTCAATATTGCCGATGGTCTGCTTGGCCGCGCCGGTAAAGGCCCCCTTCTCATAGCCGAACAGCTCGCTTTCCAGCAGGGTATCCGGGATGGCGGCGCAGTTGATGGCGACAAACCGTTCTTTGGCACGGGGGCTGAGATCGTGCAGGGCCCGCGCCAGCAGTTCCTTGCCGGTCCCGCTCTCGCCCAGTAACATCGTCGTGGCATCCGTGGGCGCCACCTTCTCGACCGTCCGGCAGGCCTCCAGCATCTGCGGGCTGGTCGCGATAATGCCGGCCATCGGTTCCTTGATGTTGCGCCGCGACAGTGCCCGGTTCTCCTGCTCCAGCTGGTACAGGGTAGAGGCGCGTTCCACGATAAAGCTCAGCAGCTCGGCATCCACCGGTTTCTGGAAAAACAGCCAGGCCCCCAGCCCGATGGCGCGTACGGCATTTTCCCGGTCGTTGTTGCCGGTGACCACGATCACCTTGGTGTCCGGTGCCAGGCCGAGGATCTCCTCAAGCGTCGCCAGCCCCTCCGTGGCGCCCCCCGAATCCGGCGGCAGCCCCAGGTCGAGGGTGACGATCTGGGGTTCGTGGCGGCGCAGCTGGGCGATGGCGCTGTTGCGGTCCTCGGCAGTGACCACCTCGAACTCGCTGAAGGCCCAGCGCAGGGCCTTCTGCAGGCCGGGGTCATCTTCCACCACCAGCAATGTCTTGTCCGGATTACTCAACCGACGGGCTCCTTGTGTTGACGGGTGTCCTGTGTTGTCACATCCCCGGCTGCCAATGGTAGCGTAATTTGCACCCGGGTCCCCGCCCCGGGTTCACTCTCGACATTGAGTTTGCCCCCCAGGCCCTGCACGTACTCCCGGCATTCGTAGGCCCCGATGCCCATACCGGTGTCCCCCTTGGTCGTATCGAAGGGACGGAACAGGCGCTCGCGCACGAAGGCCGCGTCCATGCCGCAGCCGTTGTCCCTGATCTCGATCACGGCCCGGCCACCGTCCCGGGTCAGGCTGATGCTGATCGTGCCGTCATCGGCGGTGGCGTCCTGGGCATTCTGGATCAGGTTCCCGATCACCGAGGTCATCCGGTCCTGGTCCATCAGCACCCGGGCCGCTTGGAGGGACGCCTCCAAACGGGGCACGGGCCGGCTCCCGCTGCGCTGCTGAACGGCATCCTGCAGGACCTTTACCAGGTCCGCTGCCCGTGGCGTGCTGCCGGGGTCCCCGGCCCGCAGCAACTGCATCAGGCGCTGCATCCTGGCCACGGAATGCTCCATGATGTCGATGGCATCGTCGATGAACTCCGGCTTGTGCTTGTGGCGCGCGGCGGTGCCGACCAGCAGGGACTGCTGGGCAATCAGGTTCTTGATGTCGTGCAGCACGAAGGCGGACAGACGGTGGAAGCCCTCGAACTGGCGGGCCTCGGCCAGCGCCTCCACGGCCTCCAGCTGCGCCAGGTGGCTGGCCGCCTGGGAGGCGGCGGTCTTCAGCAGGTCACGCAGCTCCCAGTTGAACGGCACCCGGGCGCGCGGCTGGGTGATGACCACAAAACCCAGCAACTGCCCCTGGTCGAGCAGTGGTACCAGCAGCCAGGCGCGTGGCAGCTCGAGTACCCATTCCGGCAATTCCAGCGATGTATAAAGCTCCGGGTCCATTCGGTATTCTTCCAGGTCGATCACCCAGGCGGGCTCGACCAGGAAGCGGGCCAGCGGGGCGTCAGCGGCAAGGGTCCGGTCTTCCCCGCCGGAGACCCCCCAGTGCGCGACCTGTTCCAGGGCACCGTTCTTGTTGCGCAACCACAGCATCCCCCCGGGGCTGTCCACCACCTCCGCGATGGCGCGCACCACGCACTCATGCGGCAGGGCCTCCTGCTTGCACTGCGACAGGGCCTGGGTGAAGCTGAGCCACTGCGCCCGGTAGTCGTAGCGGTGGTGGATGAAGTGCTTGCCGAGCAGGACCCGGATACGGGCGCGCAGCTGCCCGGAAAACAGCAGCACCAGCAGGACCACACCGGCCCCGAACAGGAACACGACCTGCAGAAAGCCGCCCCACTCGCCCCCGACATAGCGGAGGTAGTAGCCGGCGACGGCCATCAGCAGCAGGTACGCCCCGGCCGCCAGCAGAGTGGCCGTGTGCACGGCGAGTTCCCTGGAGATGAACATCGAGACCGACCACTCGGGATTGCGCGCCACCGAAATCCCGATCAGCGGCATCACCAGCATGTACACGGCACCGCGCGCCGAGACCAGGGTCGGGTTCAGCTGCCCGAACAGCAGGGCCTCGGCATAGAGAAAGAAGTCATAGGCGAACAGCGCGCCCACGCCCAGGCACAGGAACTTGATCCCCCAGCGCTGCTCGGGACGGGTGTTGCGGTACAGGTTCTCCACCAGGAACAGGCCGCCCACGCTCAGCAGCACATAGCCGAGGAAGAAGGCCTTCGGGACGGATGGCGCCTGCGGGAGCCAGGCCGACAGCCAGGGAAAGGCCAGCGGCCCCAGCAACAGGATGGCCGCCAGGGCATAGATCAACAGGCTGACCAGGCGCACCCGGCTGCGGGCATGCCCCAGCAGGCCGGACAGGAAGGCGACCCAGGCGACAAGGTGCAGTGTCTCCCCGGTCTGCACCACGGCGCCCGGCGGCAGTCTCCAGCCGGCCCACAGCGCCTCGGCGGCGCACCACAGGGCCGTCACCAGCGTCGCCGCCACCAGCAGGCCGCCCTGCAACCGCCCCCGCCAGCCGGTCAACAGCAGCGCCGTCAGCACCAGGTAGGCCAGCGCGCCCAGCGCGTAACTCGCGACACCGATATCGATGGCAGCCGCGTCAATCACACCCGGCGCCCTTCATACGTGAAGTCCAGTGAATTCGTCATGGGGATCAGGGTGGATATCATGCAGCCCCTGTGGTTGCGGACATCCGGGTCAGTGGGCGCCCTTGCCTGTGAGTACCACCTGTATTGTGTGAAGAATTATCAGCAAGTCCAGAAAAATACTGTAATTTTTCACGTAATACAAATCGTACTCGAGCTTGCGGAAGGCGTCCTCCGGCGAATCGCCGTATTGATAGGAGATCTGGGCCCAGCCCGTCAGTCCCGGGCGCATGCGGTGGCGCTCGCGGTAGTAGGGGTATTGCTGCTGTAACTGTTCCACGAACGCCGGACGCTCGGGGCGAGGGCCGACGAAGCTCATGTCGCCCCTGAGGATGTTGAATATCTGGGGCAACTCATCCAGCCGCCCCTTGCGGATGAAGGCACCGACACGGGTCACCCGGCTGTCTCCGGCCTGCGCCCAGCGGGCCACGCCGTCACTCTCGGCGTCGGGCCGCATGCTGCGGAATTTGTAGATGGTGAATTGCTTGTTGTTCATGCCAACCCGGTTCTGGGTGTAGAGGATGGGCCCCTCACCCCGGCTCTCGATCCAGATGGCAATGGCGACGATGATCATCAGCGGCACAAAGACCGGCAACAGCAGCAGGCTGACCCCGATATCGAATACCCGTTTCATCACGATGCGGAAGGTATTGATACGGAAGCCATCCGACAGGAACAGCCAGCTCGGGTTCATGAGGTCCAGCTTGATCCGGCCGGTTTCCCGCTCGAAAAAGCTCAGCATGTCGAGTACGCCCACACCATCCATCTTGCAATCCAGGAGCTCGCCCACCGGCAAGGCCTTGCGGCGGTCATCGACGGCCAGGATGATCTCATCGACCTTATTGTCCCTGATGATATCCCGTATCGGAACTTCGGACGCGAATACACGATCGTCATCGATGACGTCATGGTCCCTGTCCACGTGCTTGTACCCCACCACCTCGACGCCCAGCAAGGGCAATTCATCTTCCAGCGTCCGGATGTGGCAGGCACGCTTGCCCGCGCCAAGCACCAGGATACGACGCCTGAAGGCCTTGCGATCGACCACCTTGATGAAAACCAGGCGGGTGAGGATCACGCCGATCAGTGACAGGATCAGCACCATCAAGGTCGCACCACGCCAGAGGTGTACAGTCGGTACCAGGTAGAACAGGAAGCTCAGGGGAAAGATCGCGACCAGGAAACTGGCGAACACCCGCAACAGCATCGCGGAACGGCCCTCCAGTGACCAGGCCGTGCGGTCATAGAGCCCCAGTGAGATCATGACGAGCAGCATGACCAACATGAAGACGAGGGCCTTCGGCCACAAGGTCCCGAAATTATTGGCGACAATTGCCGCATCGCCCGCAAAACGCGTGTAGACCCCGGCATAGAAACCCAGGAAACAGATCAGCGCCTCGATGAGGCCAAGGAACAGGAACGATGCCGGGATATAGTGGCGGAAGATGCGGAAGACCGGCATGGGATCACATCACCTGCCGATCCCGGGATACCCGGAGCATTCACACCCCGGTTCGCAGATGCACCGCTGACTGGTTCTTGTTGTCATCCCTAACCCTTTGCACTTCAGTAGGTTATATATCAATATAGTGTATTAACGGCACGGGCGACGGAAACATAAACACCACCCATGCCGTACACCAACCTGGCAATCCCTGCCACTATCCACCCGACTGCCGCGGCCGCAGGCTTTATCGGGACACCGAACCAATTTATTAATGATGCATTATATTATTAGTGATTAATACATCTGGTTTCGCAAGCCCTTGGAGAATATAAAGTCCAGGGACACACACCCGCCCTGCAGGCATGCCGGTAACGCGGCGCATGACCGCACTGGCGCCGGCGGGGAGGATGGATTTGCTTCGAAGACCCGTAGAGTAAGGTATCAGTCGAGGTGGCTATGTCCCGGAAAGGCAGGAATCCAGGTTGCGGGCCTGTAGCCCCCAGGCCAGCATCTTGAGCAGCTTGCGGTTGGTCTGGTCAAGACGCCGGGCCGAGTTCTCCAGCAATTCCAGCAGGAAACGGTAGCCCATTTCGGGCTGGTGCTCGAAGAACTCCAGCAGGCGACTTCCGTCCATGACGATGATCTCGCAGTCGCTGACGCTACACACCGAGGCGCTGCGCTGGTTGCGACTGAGGAGACCGAATTCACCGAACACGGCATTGTCCGTGAGGTCACAAAAACCCGGATGGATCGCGCTCCCCTTTTGCAACTGGACCGAACCCGTCACCCTCACGGTCCCGCGCTGCAGCAAAAAGACTTCGCGGCCGTTATCGCCTTCTGAAATGATGTCCTCATTTGCCGAAAAATACAGCCGTTTCCAGTGTTCACCTTCCCTGAACCCGGGATGTGCCAGTAATTTTTCACATATGCCTTTCACGGGAAACTACCGGTCAGCGGGGTTCCTGGAAGGCTACCTGCTCGGATTGCAGGGTGCGGAGAGCGTATTGCGGATACATGCCAGCATAGACCCGGTTTGTTTGAATCACGGGATTAATATCGGCATGACATGTAATTCCTTGATAGTTAGCAGTTTGATCGGGGTCCCCGGGGGAACCCGGGCCCAGCGGCGTCTCGCCATTTCACGCCGGCGTCATCCGTGCGGGCAGCAACCCAGGGGACCCGGTTGAAACAACAGCCGGGTGTCACATTATTTGACAAAATTGTCTTTAAAAACAAATGGTATTATGTTACTTATTGTTTTTTAATGTATTAAATATATTGGCATCTTATTTGCGATAACAATAAGCAACGCGGGAAACTGGTGGGCGAATGGGCGAAACTGAATCGAATCGGGGAAATGGCGTGAATACGATCGGCACCGCAGTCGTCGAGGGTGACAAACCGGCCAATGGCAGGTCCCGTCGTGTCCGGCGTTCACGCGCCAGGTACCACAGTGAGACCAGGTTGAGTCGCTATCGCTTCATGCTTATCGGCATATCGGTACTTTTCACTCTCATCTACATCTTCACCTGGTTCTATATAAGCGGGAAATCCAGCGAGCTTCAGCAATCGACCATGCAAGTGCGAAAGCTGGAGGCCACACTGGAGGACGTCAGCGGTGAACTCGAAACGGTACGCCGCGAGCGGGATGCCCTGGTGCAAGGCCGGATACCCAACCTGCTACCGTTGACCTATGACGAGGCGATTGCCATCGGCAATGAATACGTCCGCAACGTCATTTTCACCCTGGTGAAGAGCGGCAAGAAGAAGATCTATGAATACCGGCTGGTTGTGCACAATGACAGCCTGGGGATCGTACGGCCGAAGGTCGAAATCTTTTTATTCAATGATATTGGGATACAGATCGGTGTTGCCCAGGTCACGTCCAGCGATGCGACCACCGACGTGGACCGGGTCGAACTGGACCCCGGGGAGGTGCGCTCCTATTCGGCCACCATCGACATGATACGCGACGAAGAACCGAGTTATTTTCTGCTGACCTTGACAGAGTCCAGCCAGGCCTCGCCGGACAAGCTGCGCAAACATCTGGGCAATATCATCTCACCCTGAATGGAAATTGGCCTCGGTAGAAATATTCGTGGGCGCCCTTGAATGATTCGTCATTCCGGCGCACGCCGGAATCCAATACCTGACAGATTATTAACTACTGGATTCCGGGTATCCGCTACGCTCCGACCGGAATGACGGTTTTATCAGACTTTCCCTAATACTGTGTATAAAGACGTCATTCCGGCGAAGGCCGGAATCCAGTAGCTGCCTGATGACCAAGGACTGGATTTCGGGTATCCGCTACGCTGCTCCCGGAATGATGGTATTACCAGACTTTCCCTAATACTGTGTATAAAGACGTCATTCCGGCGAAGGCCGGAATCCAGGGATTATGCTAGAAAGGTGGTATGGAGAAGCAACCGTGCGTGTATATTTTAGCCAGTAAACGCAATGGAACTCTATACACGGGCGTTACTTCAAACCTGCTTAAGCGGGTTTGGGAACACAAGAATAATCTGGTTGAAAGCTTTACCGGTAAATATGGTGTGTATATTTTGGTCTGGTATGAAATGCATGACACGATGGAATCCGCCATTCAGCGGGAAAAAGCCATCAAAAACTGGAAGCGGGCGTGGAAGATAAAGACGATTGAAGAACTGAACCCGCGCTGGGGAGATTTATATCCGGATCTGATTTAGGAAGGCCTTATCAAGCCGTCATTCCGGGCGAAGCGTATCGGAGACCCGGAATCCAGCAGGTGCTAATAAGGCGGTTGCTGGATTCCGGCTTTCGCCGGAATGACGAAGGATGATTTGATCAGGTCTTCCTTAGCGATAAGTGCGTGTTGCCGCAAAACAATCGCTTGATAATTGAGTGGAACACCTGGATTCCGGCATGCGCCGGAATGACGAAATCAGGGAAGTCTAATCACAAATTCCCCTGAAGAGCCAAAAATTGAGATGTGGACACGGGGCTGCTGCACTACAGAATAATCAGAAGGCAGCTGCGTGTTGCGGTAGCGGAATAAAAAACGGGGGCTGAAGAATCAGCCCCCGGAAATTGGTGGAGCCAGGCGGGATCGAACCGCCGACCCCTTGCATGCCATGCAAGTGCTCTCCCAGCTGAGCTATGGCCCCGGAAAACGAAGCGCGCAATTTACGTCAGGCGCCCATTGCTGTCAAGATTATACCGTTAAGGGGGTGAGTTCAATCGGTGAGCAAGGCGGTCTTAGACCTGTTGTTGCTGCTCGATCTTCGCCCAGGAGTCGCGCAGGGTCACGGTGCGGTTGAAAACCAGGGATGTCCCGCCCGACAGCCGGGTATCGATGCAGAAATAACCCTCGCGCTCGAACTGGAACTGATCGCCGGGCCGGGCGTCCGCCAGGCTCGGCTCCACAATGCAGCGGGTCACCGTACGCAGGGAATCGGGATTCAGGTACTCCCGGTAGTCCTTGCCGTCCCGGGCCGTATCCGGACTGGCGTGGGTGAACAGGCGGTCATAGAGGCGCACTTCAGCTTCCAGGCCATACGGCGCCGAGACCCAGTGGATGACACCCTTCACCTTGCGGCCCTCGGGGTTCGCCCCCAGGGTCGCTGAATCGTAGCTGCAATGGAGCTCGATGACGTTGCCATCGACGTCCTTGATGACCTCCTCGCAACGGATCACATAGGCATTGCGCAGCCGCACTTCGCCGCCGGACACGAGTCGTTTGAATTTCCTTGGGGCCTCCTCCCGGAAGTCCTCGCGATCGATGTACAGCTCACGGGTGAACGGCAGCTCCCGCTGCCCCATCGATTCATCCTGGGGATGGTTCGCCGCCGGCAGCTGTTCCACCCGGTCTTCCGGGTAGTTCAGGATCACCACCTTCAGCGGATGGATCACGCCCATGCGGCGCGCTGCATGAGCATTCAGATCCTCGCGGATACTGTATTCAAGCATCCCCATCTCGACCGAATTTTCCGACTTGGTGACCCCGATACGCTCACAAAAATCGCGGATCGAGGCCGGCGTGAAGCCGCGCCGGCGCATCCCGGCAAGCGTCGGCATGCGCGGGTCGTCCCAGCCCTCCACGTGCCCGTCCTCGACCAGCTGGGTGAGCTTGCGCTTGCTCATGACCGTGTACTGCAGGTTCAGGCGCGAGAACTCGATCTGCTGCGGATGACACGGGACCGATACGTTGTCCAGCACCCAGTCATACAGTGGCCGGTGGTCCTCGAACTCCAGGGTGCAGATCGAATGGGTGATGCCCTCAAGGGCATCCGAGACCGGGTGGGTGAAATCATACATCGGGTAGATACACCACTCCTCCCCGGTCTGGTGATGGATGACGCCGTGGCGGATGCGGTACAGGGTGGGGTCGCGCAGGTTCATGTTCGGCGAACCCATGTCGATCCGGGCCCGCAACACCCGCGCCCCGTCTTCGAATTCACCCGCGCGCATGCGTGCAAACAGGTCCAGGTTTTCCTCTATGGGGCGATCGCGGTAGGGGCTGTCGCGTCCGGCCTCGGTGAGGGTGCCGCGGAATTCACGGATCTGCTCCGCCGTCAGGTCGCAGACATAGGCCCTGCCGTTGCGGATCAGTTCACAGGCGAGCTCATAGAGTGGCTCGAAATAATCAGATGCGAAGAACAGGCGTCCTCCCCAGTCATAGCCGAGCCAGCGGATGTCCTCCTTGATCGCCTCGACGTATTCGATGTTCTCCTTGTGCGGATTGGTGTCATCGAAACGCAGGTTGCAGGTGCCCTGGTAGTCCCTGGCAATACCGAAATTAAGGCAGATCGATTTTGCATGGCCAATGTGGAGGTAACCGTTCGGCTCCGGCGGGAAACGGGTGGCCACCCGGCCGTCATTCCTGTTGGCCTGCCGGTCGGCATCGATGATGGTGCGGATAAAGTTGCCGGGAGTAGCTGCCTTGTCGTTACTCATAGATTGCGTCCTTGGATCCAGCCCGATCAATTCGCGGTTGCGCGGTGGGCGATATAGTCCAGCGCCCTGTCAATCCTGCGCAGGCAGGCCTGCTGGCCGACCAGCTGCAGGGTCACATCGATGCCCGGGGAAGCGGCCCTGCCGACAACGGCGACGCGCAGTGGCTGGGCGACCTTGCCGAGCTTCAGGTCCAGGGATTCGGCCACGTCGGCAACCGCCTGGTGCAGGCTTTCCGGTGTCCACAGCGTCATCTCGGCCAGCACATGACGCATCTTTTCAAGCGCCGCTCCTGCGACCGGCCGCAGGTGCTTCCTGGCGGCCTTCTCGTCGTAGTCATCGAAGTCCTTGTAGAAAAAGGCACTGATCCCGGCCATCTCCACCAGCGTCTGCGCCCGTTCCTGTTGCGCCATTGCGACATCGACCAGGTTGGGCCCGTTTGCCGGATCGATACCCAGGTCGCCCAGGTGCGGGCTCAGCAGATGGGCAATACGGGCCGGATCGGCGTGCTTGATGTAATGCTGGTTCAGCCACAGGAGCTTGTCGCTATTGAACGACGAGGCCGCCCGGTTGACCTCGGAAATATCGAACAGTTCTATCATTTCATCCAGCGAAAAGATCTCCTGGTCGCCATGTGACCAGCCGAGGCGTACCAGGTAGTTCAACAGGGCCTCGGGCAGGATTCCCTGGTTGCGGTATTCCATGACACTGACCGCACCATGGCGCTTGGACAGGCGCGCCCCGTCGTCGCCGAGAATCATCGGCACATGTGCATAGCGGGGCGGCTTCTTACCCAGGGCCTGCAGGATGTTGATCTGCCGGGGTGTGTTATTGAGATGGTCGTCGCCGCGGATGACATGGGTGACCTCCATGTCGGAGTCATCCACCACGACCGTCAGGTTGTAGGTGGGTGAGCCGTCTGTGCGGCGGATGATGAGGTCATCGAGCTCGTCATTCTCGAAGGCGACCTTGCCGCGCACCAGGTCATCCACCAGCACCCTGCCTTCAACCGGGTTGCGGAAGCGGACCACATGCGGTTTCCCCGGGTCGACCTCGCGTGCACGGCAATGCCCGTCATAGCGCGGCTTCTCCTTGCGCTGCATCTGTTGCTCGCGCAACGCCTCCAGACGCTCCTTGGGACAGTCGCAATAGTAGGCCAGGTCCTTGCCAATCAGTTCCTTGATGACCGCGTTGTAACGGTCAAAACGGTCGGTCTGGTAGAAAGGTCCCTCATCGTATTCCAGGCCCAGCCAGGTCATGCCCTCCAGTATGGCGTTGACAGACTCTGCCGTGGAACGCTCGAGATCGGTGTCCTCGATACGCAGGACAAATCTTCCACCGTGCTTGCGTGCATGCAACCAGGAGAACAGGGCCGTGCGTGCACCGCCAACGTGCAGATAACCGGTCGGGCTGGGTGCGAATCTTGTTTTTGTTGTCATATGGAGATTGGGCAGTCTTGTAAATCGGTTCGATAGTAGAGCAGATAGTTAATCTGATTGTGCTTTATGTTCGCGACAGTCGTGATCCGGTGAGCGACTCACACGGGCACAGCTGCATGGCCATTGAAACCTGCCAGTTCGGTGACAACACGTCGCAGCTCGCCCAGTTCGACCGGCTTGATCAGGTAGCGGCTGACCCCCAGCTGATGACACTGCGCCTGTATATCGGCAGTCGCATCCCCTGTCACAATGACGATCGGGACCCTGTCAGGAGCGGCCGTGTCCTCATGGTATCGGGCGATCACATCGAAACCCGACATGCCGGGCATCTGGATGTCGAGCATGACAAGATCAAACCTGTCCTGCAGGAGTTTCCCAAGGGCAACCGGACCTGATTCGGCGAAACTTGCCGTGATGCCCAGCTTCCTGAGCATCCCTCTGAAAACATGCCGGTTCATTTCGTTGTCATCCGCAACCAGGACCCTGATGGCCTTGCCCTCACCCGGCAGCTGGCCGGCAAGCGGCTGTTCCTTAGCGATCGCCGCAGACATGCCTGTATCAGTACTTACCTGGCACGGGATGGTGAACCAGAAGGTACTCCCCTGTCCATATTCACTTTCCAGTCCGATTTGCCCGCCCATCAATTCAACCAGGTGCCTGGCTATCGCCGTACCCAGCCCGGTACCGCCATGCGCTCTCCGGGCCGAATCGTCTGCCTGACGAAAGCGATCAAAGATATAAGGCTGTATGTCCTGCCTGATCCCGATGCCGCTATCCTGCACCTCGAAGCGGATGATGTCGCCTTGCTGCTGATCACGTTGCTTCGCGAGCCTCAGGCTGATATATCCTGTGTCTGTGAATTTCATGGCATTGCCAACCAGGTTAACAAGGACCTGGCGAAGGCGATTGACATCGCCAAGGATAACAGGCGGGACACCTGGATCGATTTCGCAGGAAAACCGGATGCCTTTGTTCTCGGCCTGCAGCGAGAATACACTCCTGATGCCATCCAGCAGCTCCTCCATCTCGAACGGCACGCACTCGACATCGATACGCCCGGCCTCGATCCTGGAGAACTCGAGCACACCGTCAACGAGCATTGCCAGGCTGCGTGCCGAGCTCTGGATACCCTTGATCAGACGCTGCATGTATGCCTTGTCATACGTCTCATCCAGCAGCTCGCTGAATCCCGCGACTGCATTCAGCGGAGTCCTGATTTCATGGCTTATGTTCGCAATAAAACGGGATTTCTCTCTATTGGCCGCCTCTGCCCTGATTTTCTCAGTCTGCAACCTCCTTAGGAGTACTGCCACGTAACCCGGTACCACGGCCAGTATTACCACGCCAGTTGCTACTATGGCGGGTAATTCACCCCAGTATGAACTGTTATTGGCAACCCACAAGAATCCAGCAATAGAAAGGACAGCGCTTGCCAGGAGATATTCAACACCAAAGCGGAAGCCATTGCCTATTATCACCCAAAGATATACTGCAAACAGGGGCGCACCATATTCAGATAATATATTCAGATACACTGATGTCATCAGAATATCCAGCGCCATACCTGACACACGACGTAGGGATTTATTCCCCACCTCAATGCCAGAGAAAAGCATTATAAGCAATGATATAGAAAAATAGATTACTCCAAATACGATTACATAATTTATTTGTAAAACAGGAATATCTCTATAATTTTGTAGCGTGAATATATATAGAGCAACTATAGCAATACCAGCAACCCTCAACATGGATTGCTCAAATTCCGGATTCTTATTCACAAAGGTATTAATCTATTCGAATTAATGCGAAATTGGGCCAAACAATAATTATCAACCTTTACTAGCATCACTCACCCCAAACCATCTCAGTTTCTTCTGCAGTTGCACCACCTCACCCACGATAATAATGGTGGGTGGTTTAAGCTCTTTCTTCTTAATAAGACCAGGCAACGACCCAAGCGTCTCAACAAACACGCGTTGTTCCGGCGTAGTGCCTTTCTGCACCAGCGCCACCGGGGTGGTCTCCGAAAGCCCGTGCGCAATCAGTTCCCGGCTGATGATTTCGATACTGTGCAATCCCATGTAAAACACGATGGTCTGGGCCGGCTTGGCCAGCTTCTCCCAATCAAGGTCTACGCTGCCGTCTTTCAGATGTCCTGTGACAAAGGTGCATGACTGGGCATAGTCGCGGTGTGTGAGTGGTATGCCGGCATAGGACGCACAGCCTGCCGCTGCAGTAATTCCAGGCACCACCTGGAAGGGGATGCCCTCCTCAGCCAGCGTCTCGATCTCCTCACCGCCGCGTCCGAAAATAAACGGGTCACCGCCCTTGAGGCGGAGCACACGCTTGCCCTCCCTGGCCAATCTCACCAGCAGCTCGTTGATACTCTCCTGCGAGAGGGTGTGATTATCACGTTCCTTGCCGGCATAGATCATTTCGGCATCACGCCGCACCAGGTCAAGTATCGGCTGGGAAACCAGCCTGTCATAGACCACGACATCAGCCTGTTGCATCAGGCGTAGTGCACGAAAGGTGATCAGGTCCGGATCACCTGGTCCTGCACCCACCAGGTAGACCTCACCTCGGGTCTCATAGGACTGGCTGGTGTCATCAATGGCCTCTTCAAGCGCACTGCGTGCCTGCTTGTCATGACCGGCAAACAGCAATTCCGCTACCCGTCCCTGCAGGACGCTCTCCCAGAAGTAACGCCGCTGGTCCGACTTGGCAAACCGGTCCTTCACCTTGTGCCGGTACTCGTCCACCAGCGCTGCAAGCCGACCATAGGCCGAGGGGATAAAGCTTTCGATGCGTGCACGCAACAGGCGCGCCAGCACCGGGGAGGCACCCCCCGTCGAGATGGCGACCTGAACCGGTGAGCGGTCGACGATTGACGGCACAATAAAACTGCAAAGCCCGGGGGTATCCACCACATTGACCGGTATCTGCCTGCTCGCGGCCAGCTCCGATACTTTACGGTTCACGCCTTCGTCATCAGTGGCCGCGATGACCAGCACCCTGTCATGGACATCCTGGTCATCGAATACCCTGGCTTCATAATGTAGCCCGCCACTATCCCGTAGTGTTGCGAGTTCATCGCACAGGGCAGGCGCCACCACCGTGACATCGGCACCCGAGCGCCTCAGCAAGGCAACCTTGCGCGCCGCGACCTTGCCGCCGCCAACGACCAGGCAAGACCGATCATTCACATCCAGAAAAACAGGTAGAAATTTCATTTACAGAGTCTGAAGTCCAAGAAAAGGTACGCGTTTATCCAGTGCGCGCAAACTGCACGGCAGGTGCAAGTCACGCTGACCGGATATTACAAAAATAACATGCCTTACTTCCTCAAAATATTGATTTGCTCCTGCAACGGCTCGCTAACCGGCTTGAGCTTCTTGTGCATCACGGACCCGATGGCATCCGTACGCGAAAAGATGGGATTGACCAGCGGTTCATCCACGTTCGCAAGCACCAGCATTGCACGCAGCTGCTGCTCCAGCTCAGGTATTGCTGCCAGCACATCGCCAATTGCGTTTCCCCGTGCACGGTATGCCGCGAGGTCTTCATCGGCGCCGTGCAGGATTGCTTCCATGTCCTCATGCCTGCAGCTATTCATGCGAAGTGGCCCGAAATAGGCGGCAATCGCCAGCAATAGTTCAACGACCACGTCCTGATTGGATGGCTTCCTGATCACCTCTTCCACGGTTGCCAGAAAACCCTGGCCCTTGGCGCTCAGCAATCGGCATAGCTGAATCGCATAGGGGTTGTCACTCCCACGCAGGCCTGCGAGTCTCGAGCGGGCCTGCTCCCAGGCAGGGTGTGGCGTCGACTTGCCCGGCAGCTCATCCGGGGTGCCATGAAGAAAACCCACATAATAGGCGTTCTTGTGCCTGCCCCTCTCCCAGATCTTCCGCCTGGACTCGGCACTGATCAGACCCGGTTGCAGGACCAGCCGCACCGAGGCGATCACATCTTTCGCCTCCTCCTCGAATGGCAGAAATTCCACCAGGAAATCCGCCAGTATGGCACCCATCTCCCCTTCCGCAACCGGTTTTTGCCGGAGCATGCAGCGTGCGTTCTCGGCGGACTGCGACGCCCACCAGGCCCGCCGGGCAATCTCGCTGCTGATCCCGCTGGCGTTGACGACGGCCACAACGGCCTCGGGTTCGCCGAGCAACAGCAGTGACTCGAGCATTCCGTGGCGGGTCTGCCCCATCCGTGTCCAGCGCTTCAGGTAGACAGGGTAGCCCCCGGGTGAGCCCAGAACGTGGCTCGAGAGCGCCTCACGCACGCGGCGCAGGTAGGATTCGTCGCGGCAGTTGGGATTCAGCTTGACCCTGGCCTCCCCCTTCTCGGACAGCGCATACAGGGTCATGCTGGATTCATCGATGCGGACAGCCTCAATGGGGCTCGCCAACAGGACGTTGATCCGCAGGGCATCTTCAGCTGACAGCTCCATCTCAAGCGACCCGCTCGATTATGCGCACACTGTCCGTGATCAGAAGTCGAATCCTGCCTGGGCATACAGCTTTTTGGCCATCTCCGGGTCTTTTTCGACGCCGTTACCATCCTCGTACATCTTGGCCAGGGTGGTGAGCGAGCCTGCCAATCCCTGCTCCGAGGCCTTGCGGAACCACTCGACGGCTGCGGCGCTGTCCTGCTCCACACAGTCCCCCTCGAGGTACATGAAGCCCAGGCCGTGCTGCGCCAGGGCAAGTCCCTGCTCGGCCGCCGCACGCATCATTTCATAGGCCATCTTTTCGTTGCGGACGACGCCCAGACCGTTCTGGCACATTATCGCAACCCGGTGCTGGGCATCGGGATCACCGGCCTCGGCCAGGGGGGAAAGCAGCCGCATGGCAAGGGAAAAGTTCTTGGCCTCGAAGGCCGCCACACCACTGGTAAAATTCGGGTCGTACATTTCCGCCATCGTCTGCCTCGTTGTGCTGGCCGGTCCACAAGCGCAATGAATGCACGCCAGGCCGGGCCAAAATTAACCAGTGGCTATGCTATCCACTCAGGGATGCTGTTCGAATACCCCCAAAGGGGGAATGTATCTGATTTAATTATGGAAACCATCCATGTGCCGGCAGCTGATTTCCCCCCCCATGGGGATATTCGGGGGCCCGTGGGGCTGCTGTATACTTGCGCCAGCTTTCAGTAACTCTAATTGAAACAATGGTGTAGCCGAATTTCATGTCTGCTCAAGTGATCCCTGACAGTACCTCAGACCCGGTCATGCGCTCCTGCATCCAGAAGGTCGCGACTGGCCCCGAGTTCAGCAAAGACCTGTCTTTCGATGAAACCCATGCCGCGATGCGCCTGATCCTGGAAGGAAAGGCCGACCCCGTCCAGGCGGCGGTCTTGCTGATTGCGTTGCGCATGAAGCGCGAGACCGACGAGGAAAATGCCGGGGTCCTGCAGGCCATCCTGGATACCATGCACAGTGTCGTGGCCGATGTCGACGAAGTCCTGGATATCGCCGACCCCTATGACGGTATCACCCGTGGCCTGGCGATTTCCCCGTTCCTGCCAGCGGTGTTCGCCGCCTGCGGCCTGCCTGCCATCTCCCACGGCCTGGACAGTGTCGGCCCCAAGAACGGCGCCACCCATCGCAAGGTCCTCAAGGCGGCCGGTATCAACGTGGATTTGAACGCCCAGGACAGCGCCGGGCGGCTCGCAAACCCGGACATCGGCTGGGGTTACGTGGATCAGAAACGGTCCTGCCCGAGCCTGCATAATTTGACCGCATTGCGTTCACGCATCGTCAAACGCCCGGTACTGACGACGGTCGAAAACCTCACTGGCCCGGTACGGGGCAGGCAAAAAACACACCTGATGGTCGGCTATGTCCACAAGGCCTATCCTCCGGTGTATGCGCGACTGGCCCGACAGGCCGGTTTCGACTCGGCAGCGATTATCCGGGGTGTTGAGGGCGGTGTCATACCGTCACTGAAACAGCCTGCGCGGGTATTCTGTTATCATGACGCCGGTGAAGAATACCCGCTGGACTATGATCCCCGCTCCATCGGCATAGACCAACCGACCCGGGCCGTCCCCCTGCCGGAAAACACTACCATGGCCGGGACGCAGGGCGACGCCATTGCAACTACAGTGGATATCGAGGCCGCCGCCAGGGCGGCTGCCGATACCGGAATGGAGGCGCTCGGCGGCAAGGCCGGACCGGCACGTGACAGCCTGGTCTATGCGGCAGCTATCATCCTGAACCAGCTGGGTCGCAACGGGTCGCTCGTTGAGGCCGCCGACACGGTGCGCAAGGCCATCGATTCGGGAGAGGCGTTGAGCAGATTCAGGGCAGCCACCGGTTAACCGGGGCCGCCGGCTGTTTATTTTGATTGTTTACTAATTCAGACAACACGAGGAGTTGAAGATGGACCAGACATACTATGACGCTAACACGAAAATGGAAGAGATGGGCGTGGACCCGGAATACATCCAGGGCTGGCAGGGCGGTTTTCTGCTGAACCCGGAACGCGAGGAACAGCGTGTCACCGAGGCCTACTCCGCCGGTTACGAGGATGGCAAGGCCCGCAACACGGACAACTTCTCGAAATGGGTCAAGTAGGCATCCGCTGACTCCGAAAAAGGCGGGCAGTGCCCGCCTTTTTTATTGCCCGGGACAAGCCGTCGGGGAACGCGGGCTAGGCAAACAGGTCACGCAGCGCCTTCCCGAGCGGTTTCAGGGCCTCGGGGACCTCGATATCCATGACCTGGTCGGTGATCCACTTGTTGTCCTTTGCGCCCATCACGGCCCTGACGTTCTCGCCAAAGTAGCGCCGAAAGGCGAAGCCCGGCTCATTGTCCGTGAATGCAAATTCCGCATAATCGGCCGCCCGCTCATTCAGCAGGGTCACCAGGGCCTGGCGGTACTCACCCTTGCCCTCGGCGTCGGTACGGTTTTGCTGCATGTTGTCGGCAAGGTGCCTGGCCAGCGAGGTGATGAATTCCACCCGCTCCTCCTGGCCCAGGTCAGCGCTGGTGATGCGATCGACCAGGTGTACCAGGAAGGCCAGGAACTCGGCCATGATATCGAGACGCTGCGCATTGGTATCGGTCTGGAAGCCCTCGTTCTCCAGGTTCAGCACCCCCTGCTGGGCGATCCGCCACAGGATAAAGGCCATGGCCCCGCCGGTCTCCGACAGGGAACGCTGCTTGTCCTTGAGGTTCCATTTGCTCTTGACGCGCACGCTGCTACTCCTTGGAAAATACAATCGACTTCAGACCGCTGTCATGGGCTGCTGGCAGGGATTATGCCTGCATGCTAGCATAGAAAAACCGAGGATTTCAGTAAGGTATTCGGTGTGTCCACAGCCCCCAATCCAGCCCTGTCCGGCACCTCTGACATCAGTGACGAACTGGCCCCAACCCTGGCGGCGGTGCGGGCAAACTGCCATATCAGCGATGCCCGCCATGCCACGGACTATACCCTGTGCGTCTACCTGCTCAAGATGCGCGAATACTACCGCTGGGAAAATAATCTGCCCTTCAGCAGTCCGCTGCCGCACGCGGATTTGACCGCCTGGCTGAGCGCCCGGGAAGATCTCTGGGAGACGGTTGCAGGAAAACCGTTCGAGTCCATACCCCTGCCTGACCGGCAGTGTGACCCGTTTGACGCCGACGCCATCAACCACCACCTCAACAGCCTTGGCTATGTCTACAGCAGCGGCATCGGCCGCAACAGGCGTACGCATTTCTTTCTGGGCAGCCTGGATGAACAGCGCCGCCACGACGGCTATACCCTGTATATCTCCGGCCGGGAATACGCACGCGACCTGACGGCCCCCCCCGCGATGAGCCTGAACAACAGGATCTTCATCCGCCGCGAATCGCTGCGGCGCATGCTGTGGGAGAAAATCGAGGAATGGCGCTGGAACCGGCCGGCCAATGCCATGCAAAGGGCCATCAACTGCTACAGTTTCGACAGCCTGCCGGAACAGGCCCTGGATGAAATGACCAACAATGAAATCCGCACCGTCATGCTGCACGAGATCGGCGAGGTCATGGTGGGCAATGAACTGGGCAGCGACTGGGAAGAACTGCTGGCCACCGTACCGCACAGCAAGACCGAACTCCTGCTGCGCGCCGTGCGTGACCATGCAGCGGATGCCCTGTCCACCCTGCCCACACTGCTGGATGACATCACCCCGGCCTCACTGCATTTTTATATCGCCAATATGGGCAATCTGCGCAAATCGCTGTTCCCCACGCTGCTGTCGGCCTACGAAAGCTGGACAAGGAGCGGCAGCCCTGTCGAACTGAACAGGGCCGCCAGCAGCGCACGCGGACACTGGCTCATGCTGGCAGAGGAAGTGCTCGAGCTTTATCGCCACAGGGGCAGCAACTGTCAGGATGAGATCACCGCCCTGGTGGAGCAACGCATCCTCTGACTGCCCGCCAGTCAGACACCAGCACAGCAGCCGCAGGCAGAACCGGACAGTGGAACCACGCAGCGCACTCAACAGCATCACCGAGGTCAGGGAAAATAGCTTTATTTTCGAGAAACCCGGGGCACTGCCCATTGATGTCTGCAACGAGATGGTCCGCCGCTTCGAGGAACTCGAGGAAGAACAGTACCAGGGGCGTATCGGGCAGACGGTGGCAACAGACCGCAGCATCAAGAAGTCGACCGACCTGGTGATCAGCGGCAAGACGCACTGGAAGGACATCGACCAGGCCCTGTTCCGCTCGCTGGGAACCGCCATTCACGAGTTCCGCGAGACCTACCCGTTTTTCAAGGGGCCCTTCAAGGATTCCGGCTACGCAATCCAGCGCACCAACCCGGGCGAGTACTACCACTGGCACATCGACGGTGGCAGCCATGAATTCAGCCTGCGTCAGCTGGTTGCGGTCTGGTACCTGAACGATGTCCCCGGTCCCGGCGGGACCACGGATTTCTCCTACCAGAAGGTGCAGATCCGCCCTGAGGCCGGCAAGCTGCTGCTGTTCCCCCCCTTCTGGACCCACGAACACCGCGGCGCCGTGCTCGAGAAGGGCGTGAAGTACATTGCCACAACCTGGGTGGTATTCGCCTGAAGCCACACTCTGACGTGAGACTGATTGAGCCGGTCAGCGCCGCCGAATTCGAACAGTATTATGAACTGCGCTGGAAGATCCTGCGCGCTCCCTGGAACCAGCCGCGCGGCAGCGAACGGGATGCACTCGATGCCACCAGCACCCATATCATGGTCATCGGCGCCGGCAAGGCGGCGCTGGGGGTCGGGCGCCTCCACTTCAACTCCATCTCCGAAGCCCAGATCCGCTACATGGCAGTTGATGTGGGGCAGCAGCGCCAGGGTATCGGTACCCTGATATTGAAGACCCTGGAGACCCGGGGCGCGGTGCTGGGCGCCACCCGCATTGTGCTCGATGCGCGCGAAACCGCGCTAGGCTTCTACTGCAAGCAGGGCTATATCACCACCGGGCCCGGACACATGCTGTTTAACCGCATCGCCCATGTCAAAATGAGCAAAATCCTTTAGGGAAGGCCTGATTAACTCATCTTTCGTCATTCCGGCGAAGGCCGGAATCCAGTCACTGACTGATTAACAACTACTGGATTCCGGGTCGCAGCTCAGCTCCGCCCGGAATGACGGTTTCATCAGACTTCCCTTAGAGAGTCAGCCCGGCACCACAGGATCTGCCCGGGAATTTGCTGCGCACCCTCTGGTATCGCCGGGCGGCTCGGAGCAGCACCGAAAGACCCGGGAACGGGCAATCGGGTGACAATGCCCCACACCTGAACCCGCCTGGATTTCAGGGCAGGCAACCGGCTGTGCGTGCAATTTCCTCCAGCTCGGCACGGGCCGGATAGCGGTCACCGAGTTGCCCCAGGTGGAATTGCCACTGTGCGTATTCCGCCGCCTCATCAGGGTTGCTGCCGTGACAGCCCAGCACGGTGATTACGGCTTCCCCGACCTTCCAGGGGCCCTCGCCACGCACAGCGCCCGACAGCACCCGGACTCCCACTTCCCGGGACAGGCGATCCCAGAATGGTCTGAAATACACGACCCCCGCTGGATGGCGAAACACTTCCACCATGACATGCCGGACACCGTCCGGGTAGCGCACCAGTAACGGTGCCGTGATCGTAAACAGGTCGGCCATCGCTGGCGATGGGTCAGCCGGTCACCAGCTCGGTCTCGAGCATTTCACCATTGGTATCGATACGGATGGCGGTGACATTCGGGACGCGATTCAACACGTAGGCAGACAGCAATATCATCAAGCGCTCGTCGTTGTTATGCATTGCCGTGAGCATCTTGTCACCAACGATCTGGCAACGCTGCTCGAGATCCGGGTTGTCGACCCAGTCCCGGCTCATCTGCCAGCCCTTGTCCATATCCCTGTCTAACTTACTGAAGAAATCCTCGGCATCCCTGACGATCTCGTCCGGAACGGTGACGGGATACGCCTGGTCCTCAACAACCACTTTCAAAATCATACCGGCAGCCTTATTCTTGATGGCAGAAAGCCGGGATTCTAACCCATCCCCGGCATTGCCTGCAGGAAAATCACCATGCTGATACAGATCGAAGGCGTGCTTGACGCCCACCAGGTCCAGACCGCACAGCGCCTCATCGATGCGGGGAAATTCGCTGACGGCACCCGTTCCGCGGGCACGGCCGCCGCACGCGTCAAACACAACGAGGAGCTGACACTGGCACCGGCCCAGCTGACCCAACTCAACAACCTGGTCATGGGGAGCCTGGTGAAGCATCCGGTATACCGCAGCGCAGCCATGCCGCTGAAGGTCGCCGCGCCCTATTACGCGCATTACACCACGGGCATGTCCTATGGCCTGCACGTGGACGATCCGATCATGGGGCAGGGCTCCGAACTCTACCGCTCGGATATCTCCGTCACTATCTTTCTCAACAGTCCGGAAGACTATGACGGTGGAGAGCTTGTCATCCAGACAGCGTTTGGAGAACAACAGGTCAAACTAGCCGCCGGTGATGCCGTCATCTACCCGTCATCCAGCATCCATCGTGTCGCCGAAGTGAGTCGCGGAGAACGCCTTGTTGCCGTCAGCTGGATTCAGAGCACGGTCCGGGAAACCGAGAGGCGCGCCCTGTTGCATGAGATGAACCTTGCACGCGAGACACTGCTGCAGGAACAGCCGGATGCCGAGGTCACCCGCCGGGTAAACCAGGCCTATATCAACCTGGTACGCATGTGGTCGGTGATATGACAGCAACGAAACCTGGATCAGTTTTCAGCCGGCCCGACGTTCATGCCGACAGACAAGCGCAGTCCCGAGCCGAGATTGGCCGTCACCTCATGCAACACATTGGGTGCAAACATCACCACCTTGCCTTCCTGTGGCCTGACAATGACCCTTTCCCCGCCGTCGTACAGGACCAGGTCACCGGAGTTCTCGGGCACGCGGATATAATACACCGCCGAGAGTAACTCATCGTTCTCATCGTGATGATGTATTGCCGTGCGCTGCCCCGCTTCCATGGCATTAAACCAGAACCCGGCCGACAGGCTCTCTGCCGGCATACCCAGCAGCTGCGCGGCCTGTTGCTTGACCACATTCAGCACAGTCTCCATATCCGGGATGTCGGCGGCTTCGATATAGATGTTCTCGAAACGGCCTGCAAAATGATGCGTCTGCCTCACCCGGTCAGTACCCGACAATTCCATGAACCGCGCGTACAGGCTGGTGTTGAGGTTAGCCGGATTTTCTAAAGTGAATTCTTGAAAAAGCATGTATTGCCGGTCCCGCGACATCTCAAAATCGACATTTTACCCGCTCCAGGGTCCTTCCTGAAAATAGCGACCCTGATAATTTGCCTGGGCAAATTTTCCACATAGACAAGCGCCCGGAACAGTGCCTGCAGGCATTGGAACCTCTTCCGATAGCGGCCACATTGCAATACAATTTCACCTTCAAGGTTCTTTTCCATATTTGAATCAGGAGTACAGAAATGGCACTGGAAGTAAATGGCAAGATCATTGAGACCGATGCAAACGGCAACCTCACAGACCCAAGTGTCTGGGATGAAGATGTCAGCAAAGCACTGGCTGCCGAGGACGGCATTGAGCTCACCCAGGAACACTGGGACGTGATCAATTATCTGCGTTCGGAATATTTCGACAACAACGGCGAGCAGCCGATGGAGCGGGCGATCAACAAGGGCATGTCCAAGATCTGGGGCAAGAAGGTCACCAGCAAGGATCTCTATGCATTATTCCCGCTTGCCCCCAGCAAGCAGGGCAACAAGATCGCCGGATTGCCGTATGTCGCACGCAAGGGTGGCTACTAGGCACGGTAGTTCAGGCCTGACCGGGCGACGTCGCTGCACCTGACCCTGGATCTGTCTGGATCTTCACTGCGCCCTGGCAACTTTTCGCGCAGCTCC
Organism: uncultured Ectothiorhodospiraceae bacterium; assembly: GCA_947258545.1. GTDB lineage: Bacteria > Pseudomonadota > Gammaproteobacteria > UBA9214 > UBA9214 > CAMYJZ01. The sequence goes on along the minus strand of CAMYJI010000004.1, from coordinate 3,856 downwards.
TCTATTCGTACAGGAACCCGCCCAAAAAAAAAAGCCGCATCCTTTCGGGATGCGGCTTTTATTAATCTTGAAACAGATCAGGCGTCTTGAAACAGATCAGGCGTCTTGAAACAGACCTAGCGGTGTGAACCCTTCTCCGCGTGGGCCATGTCAACCAGCTTGTTGGCGAGATCCATGTATTCCTGACGGAAGTGGTGCAGCGGATGGCCTTCTTCACCGACGAAGTAGTCTTCCATTTCCACACCGTTCTCTTGCTCGTAGGCAATGAACTTCTTCTGCATTTCCATCATCTTCTTGATAAGTTCCTGCTTTTCACTCATGGCTGCGCCTCCAGGATACGTTTAACTTCTTAAAAACCCTAATGATTGGCATAACTATAGCTTCAGTGTCTGAGCGGTAATATATCCCGAATGGGCAGTTTCCGCCGGCCGCTGACTGGTATTCACACTGGCTCAGGGGGCAAATTCTGCCCACCGGCGATGAAAAGACAATCCCCCGGTCGGGATAATTTATTGCTGACCGTCATCTTCCTTCACCGGCTTGATGCCCTTGTGAGGGATAAACAGGCCACAACCGATCTTGCGCCCCTCGCCCAGGCCGACCTGCTGCAGCCGCACCGAGGCCTCGGGCTCCAGATCGGCGACCATCAGGCTGCGGGTAAATACCGGGCCATCCGGGAATGCCAGCGTATGGGTGATGCCGCACAACATCTTGCGGCAGTTGATTTCCAGCGTCTCGAGTTCGCGCACGGCCTGCTGCATGAAGGCCTCTTCGTCGACCTCCTCCCGGGTCACCACGTAGCGTGAAAACAGGGTTGGCAGGGAGCTGAACAGGTGCACCTCGGACTTGCCGATCTCGAGGCTGTAACCGTTGATGTCGAGTGCCTGGCCGGTCAGTTCGCGTGCATCGTCCAGGCGGTGCCTGGGTACCCGCAGGCGCATGCGCGCGCGGCGTGACAGGTGCAGCAGCTGGTCGCCACCCTCTTCCGGCCGGTACCAGCCGTTGCCGGAGGCCGCCCCGTGGATCAGGTGGATGCCGGCCAGTTCCTCCCCGGCCAGCCAGGGCAATGCCGCCTGCAACTCGACCGACAGTGCATGCGCATGATCGATCGGCAGCGCCGGGCACTTGATCGAATACGCCAGGTCCACGACATCATCAGGAACCACGTATTCCCTGGTTTGGCTCTCTTCACTCCATAACATAACGATTCACCCTGTTCGTCTCAGCCATGCTGGGCCGAGGAAAATGCCGCCTCCAGGCGGTCTTCCCAGTCTTCCGGCGTGTCCGGAAACGGCGGACGCACATCCATGCGGAAGAACATCTCGCCGCCACGAGCGCGTTCCTGGATGGCCTTGGTCAGACCCTCGAAGGATTCGAGGTCATGACCTTGCAGTAATACTTCACTCAACCAGAGCATCTCACACCCCCGACCAGACCGTGTTCAGTTCAGTGCCGCGGATCCGGTCATGATAGCGGGCACGGTATAACAGGCGTTGCCGGCCCTTTTCCTGGGCATCGGTAAATGCCTCGCGCCGGTGCAGTACATTATTGCAGATTACACCCTCTCCCGCCTGCATGTGGTGCCTGAATATATAGGCCGAATCGCTGGCAAGAAGTTCCGCCAGAAACCCCGCCGCCAGACGCGTATTCCTGTCGTTCTTCCAGACGATGCTGCGGGTACGCGCGGTATAGCGCATATGCAGGGACCCGTTCAGCGGCTGCACGGAAAACACCGGCCCGCTCTGCGCCGCCCGCAGCTCCACCCCGTTCTCGACATTGGCCGGAATGGTCATCGCATCTGGCTGCATCAACGCCGCGATGTAGTCCGGATTTTCATCGCGCATCAGCAAATAGGCGATCTCGTGGTCCAGGTAGCTGTTGTCCCCGCCGTGTACCGCATCCATCGCACAGTGCATGACGATAGCGCGCACCTGCTCGGCCGGGCTGTTGTAGTAACCGTCGGTATGCCAGTTCAGAGGACGGTTGGTATACGGTATATAGTGGGTTTTGCCTGCCTCCGGGACAACCCTGAGCGAGGTGATACTGTCCTCATCGGCGCGCAGGTTGTTATCCAGTCGCTCCAGCCCGAACTGGCGACCCAGGGCCCGGACCAGCTGCTTGCCAGACCCGTTGCCTGCTGCCAACTGATATATGGCCATGTTGGCCCGGTTGCAACACGCCAGCAGGGCTTTTTTCTCATCGGCATCGAGTGCGCCGGGATCGTTGACCGGCACAATCAGCTGTTCGACCTTCTGCGGATACACCCCGAGTTTCCACTCGCGCCAGCGCGCATAGCTAGCGCGGGATGCCAGGTCAAAAGGGCCCGCGCCAGCGCCTTGGAATGGGGTGGTATTCATGGGTTCCGACATCGACAGGATGATCGCCGCCAACTGCGGCCTTAAATATTACGATTACAAAATATTGTAATACACTGGATCATTTGATGGGGGGTTCTCCCACCCCCTGTAAGATAAGATAAATTCTCATTCCCATACCGAATCGGGAGCGCCCGACAGGTCCACCTCGCGCCAAAAGATACTTAAGTGCACGTTAATATAAGAAAAAATTCTGGGTGGACTAATTCCACCCTCAAATCCAACTAACTACTGGAAAATAAATAATTTTTTTTCATATATCCCTTTCGGGATAGGGCCCTATTGCCATGCCATCCCATGGGTAGGATATGTTCAATCTAATCCCGCACCTAGAATGCGCGTATCCCAACAGGCTGGCAGTCCCTGAGCGGACAGTTTGCCTGCTGATTTACTGGTTGCCTGCCAGGATGGCAGGCACCGTTCTCGCGAGTGACATGATCAAATGATGGTGTATGCAGAAAACAACCTAGGAGACCACCATGGCTAAAGATATCCATCCAACTCCGATGCTAGACGACCTGGAAAACGGTCCGTGGCCGAGCTTCATCTCGGGCATCAAACGTCTGCGTGACAAGCATCCGGAAAAACGTATCAACGAGGTGGCCAACAGCTTGCTGGGGCAGCTGGAGCATTCATACGAGACCCGCAAGGGCTACTGGAAAGGCGGCACCGTCAGCGTGTACGGCTATGGCGGCGGCATCATTCCGCGCTTCTCCGAGGTCGGCGATGCCTTCCCCGAATCCAGGGAATTCCATACCCTGCGGGTACAGCCGCCGGCGGGCAACTTCTACACCACCGACATGCTGCGCCAGCTCGGCGACAGCTGGGAAAAGCACGGCTCCGGCCTGGTGACCTTCCACGGTCAGACCGGCAACATCATGTTCATCGGTGCCGACACCGAATCCACCCAGCACTTCTTCGACGAAATCAACGAGTACGGCTGGGACCTCGGTGGCGCCGGTCCCTGCGTGCGTACCGCCATGTCCTGCGTCGGCGGCGCCCGCTGCGAGATGTCCAACTGCAACGAGCATGGCATCCACCGTCACCTGGTGAACAACTTCACCGATGACGTGCACCGCCCGGCCCTGCCTTACAAGTTCAAGTTCAAGGTCTCCGGTTGCCCGAACGATTGCCAGAACGCCATCGAGCGTTCCGACTTCGCCGTCATCGGTACCTGGCGTGACGACATGAAGGTCAACCAGGAAGAAATCAAGAACTACGTCAAGAAGAAGGGCCGCCAGTACATCATCGACAACGTCATCACGCGTTGCCCGACCCAGGCCATTTCGCTGGACGACAACGACAATTTCATCGTCGACAACCACAACTGCGTACGCTGCATGCACTGCCTGAACGTCATGCCCAAGGCGCTGCACCCCGGTGACGACAAGGGTGTCACCATCCTGATCGGCGGCAAGCGCACCCTGAAGATCGGTGATCTGATGGGCACGGTCGTGGTGCCGTTCAAGAAGCTCGAGACC